>CBDTTR010000181.1:0-5073 GCA_965363405.1 uncultured bacterium
TGGATATTAACAAATGGGAAAGTTTGAAGAGATAGTAGATGGGGTTTACCGGATCTGTGCAGGGAGATCAAATATCTACCTTCTGGCTGGAGAAGATCTTACACTTGTTGATACAGGAATGCCCGGAGAAGAGGAGAATGTGATCGAATGCATTGGTAAAATAGGGAGGTCGATTAAGGAGCTTGGCCATATTCTGATTACCCATGCCCATATGGACCACATGGGTTCATTGGCAGCTCTTAAAAAGGAAAGTGGGGCTAAAGTCGTAGCCAGCCGTATAGAAGTTGATTACATAAAGGGAGCAAAAAAAACATGGACGATGGCAAGAGAAGGGTTTGCGGGTAAACTCTTTAAGGGAACTCTCTTTTTTATGGAGACTTTTGTCTTTGACTATGAACCAACGGATGTGGATATCCCCTGTCAGGGAGGAGAAACTATAGAGAGCTTTGGTGGTATTCAGGTTATAGCCTCACCGGGTCATTCTCCTGGCAGCATGAGTTACTATCTGAAAGACAGAAGCATTCTCTTTACAGGTGATGCCTTAAGCGGAGTGCCGGAATTACGGCTTCCACCCAGGCTTGGGTGTGCTGACTATCACGAGGCACTCAAGTCTGTTAAGAAATTTACTGAACTCGACTTTGAGATGTGTCTTTTCGGACATGGTAATCCCTTGACAAGTAAAGCCTCGTTGGTGGTGAGGAAACTTGCGTAGGGTATATGATGTTAGAATATTTAGTCAGACGCCAGGGAAGATTCAATTGATTCGACAGCTCTTTCTGTCCTGATATTATTTCCTTGCTTGTCTCATTTCATTCGTCCCCCTTCTTCTGTATTTATTTATCTTTGTGCTCCTTCGTGAAGCAAGCTTCGTAGTTGCAGCTCCGTGTCCATCCGCGACATCCGCGGCCCAAAAGTTCTTGACAAACAAATACTTATCATATATTCATAAACTTGATAAACATATCGGATTCTCGCTTATCTTTCATATCAAACTTTCCTGCTCATTCCAGTGTTTCTATTAAGGATGGGGGCATTGTTTATATGCAAATCTCATCATTTTATTCACTGATACCTGAACCCTGGCCCCTATCCCCTGTTTTTTTGACCATCCATGTCACTCTATTGTGATATTATTTTTAGGTTTGATTATAACATGAGCCAAGAGCAGACCTGACCCCTCGACAAAAGTTACCATTTTACAGTACAATTACACAGAAAAATTACTTAAGAGATGGTGAAAGGAGCACCTCTTGAATAAAGAACTCATAATCAAAATTGCAGGAGCAGCCGGGCAAGGCTTGCAAACCATAGGATTTGTCCTGGGTAAATGTTTGGTCCGGAGTGGTTACCATGTTTTTGCCATTCAAGACAATGAATCCCGCATAAGGGGTGGACACAACTTTTCCCAGATCAGGATAAGTGAAAAACCTGTTTGTGCCATGACCAACAAAGTAGATATCCTCATCGCATTAGATGAGGATTCTCTTACTATTCATAAAGGAGATTTTTCTGAACGTACACTTATCATTTACGACAGTGAGCAAATAAAAACAAAGCCAGAAGGTGGTTGCGCAAGTGAGATCCCTCTTGAACGCTTAGCCATGGAAAATGGTGGGGACAAGATTTGTTCAAACTCTGTTGCGTTAGGAGCGACCATTGCCATCTTGAAAGCAGATTTGGGTATGTTGGAAACCCTCCTAAAAGAATTCTTCTCCCACAAAAAGGAAATTGGAGAGGCAAACTGTTATGCAGCTAGAGCGGGTTATGACTATGCCTTGCAGCATCTTCAACACAGACCCTTACCCCGCATGAACAAAAATCCCGTACAAAAGATGTTTATCAACGGTCATGAAGCGGTTGCTCTGGGTGCCCTTGCTGCGGGTTGTCAATTTATCTCGGCTTATCCCATGAGTCCTTCGACCTCCATTTTGACCTATCTGGCGGAGAAAGCTGATGAGTTCAATGTAATCGTAGAACAGGCTGAAGATGAAATTGCGGCGGTTAATATGGCAATTGGCGCTTCTTTTGGTGGGGTGAGAGCTATGACCACTACCTCTGGTGGCGGCTTTAGCCTGATGGTTGAATCGATAGGGCTCGCAGGTATATCAGAAACACCGCTCGTCGTGGTCAATGGCCAAAGACCCGGACCTGCTACAGGTCTTCCCACGCGAACGGAACAGGGAGATCTCCGATTTGTGCTTCATGCCTCTCAGGGGGAATTCCCCCGTGTGATTCTGGCACCTGCCACGGCCAGAGAGGCTTTTTATCTCACCATAAAGGCATTCCATTTGGCTGATAAATACCAGGTACCGGTCATTATCCTCACCGACCAATATCTTGCCGAAACTTTCCATACTGAAGAAAGATTCGATCTCTCCTCTGTCAAGATCAACCGTTTTTTCCTGTCGAAAGAAGAACTTCATAAACAAGGATCCTATCGGCGCTATCAGTTTACAGAAAAAGGTGTCTCCCCACGCATTCCCCCTTCATGGGAAGGCTTTGAAACCATCGCCGATAGTCACGAGCATGATGAAGACGGGCATATCACTGAAGACGCACGTCTAAGAAGCAAAATGGTGGAGAAGCGTTTTATAAAAATGGATGAATTGATAAAAGAAATATCATCCCCCCTATCGCTGGGTGCCGTTGAGGCCGATCTTCTCATCATCGGCTGGGGATCAACCTATGGAGTGATCGAAGAAGCTGCAACGTGCTTGATCGGCGAAGGACATTCTGTAAAAGTGATGCACCTGCAAGAGATCTGGCCCTTTCCTGAAAAATTGGTAATAGAAGGGATTAGAAAGGCCAAAAAATGGGTGGTTGTGGAAAACAATCGTACCTCTCAACTTGCTGGCATCATACGAGAGCAAACCTGCCTTAAACCGGATGGTCTTATTGTGAAATATGATGGACGTCCCTTTTTCTTTGAAGATATTTACAAAGCCTTAAAAGAGGAGGTTTGACAACAATGGTTTCCTTAAGTGATTATGAGAATAGTGTTCCCATTGCCTGGTGCCCTGGTTGTGGAAACTTTGCCATTTTAAACACATTAAAACAATCCCTGGTGGAACTTGAAAAACAACCTCACCAAATTCTCCTGGTCTCAGGCATCGGACAGGCACCAAAGCTTCCCCACTATCTAAGATGCAATGCCTTTGTGGGACTGCATGGACGATCGCTTCCGGTTGCAACCGCGGCAAAAACGGTCAACCATAAGCTCTCGGTAATTGTGATCGGGGGTGACGGTGATTGTTACGCTGAAGGAGGAAATCATCTTATCCATACCATTCGCCGCAATCCTGATATCACCCTTTTGGTCCATAATAATCAGGTCTATGGTCTGACCCGTGGGCAGGCCTCTCCTACCTGTGAGATGGGTTTTATCACCAGGGTTCAAACTCACGGGGTACTTTCATGTCCTCTCAATCCCCTTACCCTCGCTATCTCACAAGATGCCTCATTCGTGGGAAGAGGATTTGCAGGTGAAGGCGATCATCTAAAAGAACTCATCAAAGAGGCCGTCTTGCATCCGGGATTTTCCATGATCGACATCCTCCAACCCTGTGTAAGTTTCAATCATGAACACTCCTACAGTTGGTACGAGGAAAGAGTCTATAAACTGGGGCCAGAGTACGATCCTTTTGATAAACCAGTCGCTTTTCAAAAAGCCCAGGAGTGGGACAACAAAATCCCACTGGGAATAATTTACAAAAAAGAAAGACTGACCTTCGAAGACCAGCAGCCTGTTCTGAAAAAGGGGTCTCTCATCTCCCAAGCAGTAGATCCACTCAAACTAAACACCGTTTTAGATGAGTTCATTTAAAATGGTGGGGGAATTGTTTACATACCACGGAAGCTTCTGTCATAGCACAGTATGCTTTACTCAGTACGCAGCACTCTATCTGTAAATTATCGAACATGGGCTCTTTAGTGTTGAGAAATGTTTAAATTCCAAACAAAATCCCAAATCCGAGATCTGAAATCCGAAATCGGAAGTTTCCTTGTTTCTATTGCTTTCTATGTCCATCTCTGTCACTTCGTTGTAATATTATTATTTAGGTTTGATTGTAAGATGAGCCAAGAGCAGACCTGACCCCTCGATCAGCAACATCAATAGTTCCGCTGTATTCTTGCAGTAATTGCCCCGATCTCATCCAGCGAATATGTGACACCTGCCGTGAGTAGTTTTCATGATCACTATAGGCAAGTGCGAAATCAAAATTACTCCTATCTGGATTCCACCACCTTTTTTTTAAGGCATGTTCTTTGATGTCTTCACTACTTTTTGTCCAATCGCTTCTTATAGTCAATTCATTAGAAATGGAACGTACACCGCTTTCCACCCGTTCTGCAACCCATCGTTTACCTGCAGTTTCTAATACCCAGGCCTCATTTCTGTCAACAAGCAGGTATGCGTTATCGTAGCTTCCCTCCTTATGTCCCTTACCCTGCACTGCAGATCCCCACTGACCATAGCTTTCAAGAAATTCTATTATAATATTCATTGCATCCTCAGCACTCTCACCCAATGAGAGACCAAGACGTAACAGCTCCATACCCGTTAAACCTGGTTGCTTACCAAATTTATCCTCAACACCTCCCCTTGTGAATACTGCTGTATTTCCACCAATAACTCCAGCTTCATTCATGCCAGTTTCATACCCCCAGCACCAGTAAGGTCTGCATCCCATGGTAGCCATATGATTTTTACCAAGAGACAAATTTACATAAGAACATTCAAGTTCTTCATATCTTCCAGCAGGAGAGAAATAGAGCACCTGGCATTCTCCCACAGGTCTATCACTATTTTTCCCAAATATTATTGATCCATTTTTTGTGGCATCAGGTAGAGCAACAAGAACATCACACATCTAAACCATCCCCCTATAAATTTAAAACTAAATTATAAATATAATATAGTCAATAAAAAAAGGTGTCATTAAACAATCCCAAGAAAATCTATTCTTCTCCTTTTTTTAAAGATTAAATTATCGCTTAGTCAACTTCTTTAAATCCCCTTCAAGTTCTTTCATCTGCTCAAAGAGGTTCTTGATTTATCTTATTTCTTAGGGT
>CBDTTR010000182.1:0-5070 GCA_965363405.1 uncultured bacterium
GAAAGCAGCTGTCACATGGTATGATGCCATTTCAATTGACACACAACTACACTTACTCTATACTATCTGCATTTGAAAACGAATTCTTAAGCAAGCCCAGCTAAGCTTGTGAGATCAAAGTAGTGAAAACAAAACGCAGTCTCCAGCATAGAGAAAAACCAGTATGCTCGATATCAATACCACCTGAATTCTTGTCACTTTTTCTAAGAAAGATTCCTCTAAAAAAGAATAGCTTTAACCTAACCCAGTGACTTTTGCAGATAAGGCAAAATGAAAACTGGGAAATGATGTAATCGTTCTATGAACAGTGAGAACCTTCTAACGAACATTTCTATTATCCTTCTATCTGCCTTCTTTATTGGTCTAATTTTTCGTCGTTTTAATCAGTCAATTATCGTTGCCTATTTACTGAGTGGAATCGTCATTGGCCCCTATGGATTAGGTATCATCAACGCACCTGACCAAATAAACATCTTAAGCGAAATCGGGATAATTCTTCTGATGTTTATCCTCGGCCTTAGTTTTCCTCCCAAAAAAATCATCAAAATGGGCTCGAAAACTTTAATTGGTGGGATATTACAGGTATCGATTACTATTATTGGGGTCATGTGTTTTGCTTACCTCTCTGGCTGGAATTTGTTTACTGGTTTGCTGGTCGGAAGCTTATTTGCATTAAGCAGTACAGCAATTGTTATCAAAGTCCTGAATGACCTCGGTGCTATCGATTCTCTTCACGGTCGACTCATGGTGTCTTACCTGATTGTACAGGACATCGCTGCTATTCTTATGATCGCTATTTTGCCCAGCTTGGGAAAAGGAGCCGACAACCATGTCCTCCTGCCCGTGCTCGCCTCCTTGACTAAGGGGGTAGTTTTTTTGGGAGTGTTTTTGTTTTTGAACCGTAAGATTATTCCCCGCGCCCAGTATTGGATTGCTGCTGTTGGCGGCAAAGAATTGTTTTTGATCGGCACGATTATCTTTTGCCTGGGCATGGCTGTAATTAGCCAAGTGATCGGTTTATCTCTGGCCCTGGGAGCTTTTTTAGCAGGCTTTATCGTTAGTGAATCAGAATACAATTATCAGATGCTGGCTGGAATGATTCCATTTAGAGATGCTTTTTTGTGTATTTTTTTCGTAGCCATTGGCATGTTACTGGATCCACGTTTCATCTTCCATTACCCATGGGAGGTGCTTCTGCTTTTTACCTGCATTGTTTTAGGAAAGCTCTTTTTTACGGTCTTAGCAACCCGGTTCATCCGTTACTCTCTAAAGATCGCTGTATTAGTGGGTGCAGGATTGGCCCAGATGGGAGAATTTTCTTTTGTGATTCTTAAAATGGGTTTGCAGCATAATCTGGTAGGCGAACATTTTTTCAGCTTATATCTTACTTCATCCTTGCTTACCATGATGGTTACTCCATTTATGATTAAAAAATCACCCAAATTGATCGATTGGTTTAATCGAGTGGCGTTTTTGGAGAGATGGTTGCGAGGGAAAGAAGACCATGCGCTCGTGGAATTAGAAAAAAAACTAAGGCACCATGTAATTATCTGTGGCTATGGCCCTATCGGCATAATCCTTGGAAGAGTTTTGAGAGCCAAGAAAACACCCTTTGTTGCTCTGGATCTTAACGCTCAGACAGTGGTGAAAATGCGAGGATTGGGTTTGAACTGTTTTTATGGAGATGCTACCTCGCCTGAAGTCCTCAAAAAAGTTCATGTAGAACAAGCAATTTTGGTAGTTATTACCATACCTGATCCCATGAGCACCGAGGCAGTAGTAAAGAATGTTAAGGACCTTAACCCTGATTGCTTTGTCCTGGCTCGCTCCCGCTTTAGCAAAGAACTGGAAGATCTTTATGAATATGGAGCAGACGCGGTTGTCCAGGAAGAGTTTGAAGCTGGATTGGCAATTCTGGTACGGGCTTTGAAAGAATTGAAAGTAAACATCGGAGATATTAATAAAGAAGTGGAGACTATACGGATTGAGCGTGATGAGTTGACTAAAACTCGCTACTTTGGGCATTTTACTCTTTCCAGGCAAATTTCTCCCCAAAGAGTTGTCTTAAATCTGGTGTCTCGTACCAAAGAAGACGCTATTAGGGAACTGGTTCAGGCTGTTCCCTCTGCTCCCAAGATCCATGACAAAGAAGAATTAATTAAGCGGGTACTGGAACGAGAACAAATTGAAACTACAGGTATTGGAGAAGGAGTAGCTATTCCTCATGCCCGCACTGATGTCGTAGAAGGCATCAGTGTCTGTCTTGGTATTTCCCGTAAGGGTATTGACTATGGTTCAGTTGATGACAAGCCAGTACACATCCTTCTCTTGTTAGCTGCCAGTGAATCAGCCCATGAAGCCTACCTGAATACCCTTGCTTGTGCTGCTTCTCTGTTTAATGATAGAAAGTTTTGCCAGGATATTATCAGTTGTACAGAACCCACACAAGTTCTCCACTTGCTCATGGAACGAGAGAAAACCCTTCGAAACCAATATATTGAAAAGGGAAGATGACCATAATTAGTATTATTAAAACACGAGTTGAAACCTGGCCGTAAAGGCATCTTCTTTATCTTTCCACTTATCGTTTATTCTGATTTTTCCATCAAACTCTGAATAGATATAATCATCCTGTTTTATAGTCAGATGGGTTGATTTTCAGTTTTTTCATACGATACTGAAGTGTTGGTCTCTTTATTCCCAGTATTTTAGCCGCACCATTTACACCGCCGACTACCCCCCTGGTTTTTTTTAATACATTTTCTATGTGTCTCTTTTCTGCTTCATCCAGTGTAGAAACCTCTTTTTCAAATTCCACAAAAGCGTGAAGAATGGAGCTTACATCCTTTTCTCTAACGGACTGGTTTGACTTAAGGATGATTATCCTCTCTATGAAATTTTCCAGTTCTCTGATGTTTCCTGGCCAATGATACTGCATGAGAGTTTCTATCGCAGCCTTGTCAAAATGGGGGGACATGCGGTTCAGTCTTGAGCAGAATTTGGTTGTGAAATAATCGATAAGAAGAGGGATATCTTCCTTGCGTTCTCGAAGAGCCGGGACGTGAATGGGGAAAGTGCTTAAACGATAGAATAAATCATCTCTAAATTTTTTTTCTTTGACCAATCGATTAAGTTCTTGATTGCTCGCCGCAATGATCCTGACGTTGGTACTCAGGGTTTTTGTACCACCGACCCTTTCAAACTTATGCTCCTGCAACACCTGAAGAAGCTTGGCCTGGGTATTTAAAGGGAGCTCACTTATCTCATCCAGAAAAAGGGTGCTGTCGTTTGCTATTTCGAATCGACCGATCTTTCTGGAAGTGGCACCGGTAAAAGAGCCCTTTTCGTGTCCGAACAATTCACTTTCAATCAGGGTAGGAACCAGGGCGGCACAGTTTACCTTTATGAACGTGTTGTGTTTTCTTTCACTCAATTTGTGGATATTCCTGGCCACCAGGTCCTTGCCGGTTCCAGTCTCTCCTGTGATTAGAACGGTAGAATCGGTTGAAGCTACATTCATCGCATCAGCTATCAGCTGCCTTATTAAGGGGCTGGCATATATAATATCTTTTGGCTCTGCAAGCGTGTCTATCTCTTTTTTGAGGTAAGATTTCTCCTCAACCAGCTTATCTTTGAGACTTTCCAGTCTTTCGTAAGCCAGCATATTGTCAATTGCCAGGGCAAGCTGTTGAGAAACCTTTTCAAACAGGTCAATCTCATCCTTCGAAAGGGGGGTGCTGGTTTTGTATGAAAGCTGTACCGAACCGATTACCTGTCCTCTGTTAATTAAAGGTGTGCAAATCATCCAGGCCAGCCCTGCTTCGAGCAGGGATTGTCTCTCAGTCACTTGAATTTCTTTGGGGATGTCAACAATGATGGTCCTTTTCTCGCTCATTGCTCGATAGGGCACCGTTCCCTTTACAATAGGAAGTTTGTCGGTTGGCAGGCCTGGAATGGTAACCCCCCTGGCGGGAGAGAAGTAGGGGAAGCTGTCTTCGCCGGGCTGATTGATCAGAATACTGGTTCGATCGAAGTGAAAGACGGGTTCCAACACATTGGTGATTTCTCGAAATAATCCATCACGGGTTCTTTGATTAATGATGGCGTTATTTATTTTCAGTAGGATTTGATACTTTTCCAATTCTTTTAATGGCATGTTCCTTTGTCCTTGAAACGTTTTCTCATCGATTTTATATTTAATCACACCATATCCTATCAATCAAGACAAATATTCATCTCTACGATTAATAATCATCACATGAAATTCGCTGGTCAGGTCCCGATGATGAGAAAATACATTAAATTTCAAATGGTTGAGAAAATAAAATCCGGTGGTATGGTTGTTGCTGATTAAATAATCAGTTCCAAAAGTTGTCAGCACCTTCAACCATTCTAGAGGAGGTATGATGAAATTAACGCCTAGCCCTAGTTACAGTACGATTATCAGAGTTGAACTTAAGCGGGAACCTGGGATGCTGGGAAAGATAACCTCAGCTATTGGCAGGGCAGAAGGGGTTATCGGGGCTATTACAATTGTCAAACGGACAAAGGATAAGACAATAAGAGATATTACCGTCGATGCCAGGGACCAGAAGCATGAAGAAAAGATTGCTGCTGTTTTAAATACGATTGCCGGTGTGAACGTTATAGAGGTTTTGGATCGAACCTTTTTCTATCATATCGGAGGGAAAATAGAAATCACCAGCAAAATGCGTTTGGATGATGATGAAAAGCTTTCTATTGCGTATACCCCTGGAGTTGCCAGAGTGTGTCTGGCTATTTACGAAGATAAAGAAAAGGCTTATCATCTTACCATCAAGAGACATACGGTTGCCATCGTTACAGATGGAACCGCTGTTTTAGGTTTGGGAGATATTGGGCCGGAAGCAGCTATGCCCGTGATGGAGGGGAAGGCGATGCTCTTTAAAGAATTTGGAGGTGTGGATGCCTTTCCCATATGTTTAAACACGAAGGATTCGGATGAGATTGTTGCCACTGTAAAAAATATCGCGCCTGGTTTTGGTGGAATCAATCTTGAGGATATTTCGGCACCCCGATGTTTTGAGATCG
>CBDTTR010000183.1:0-5061 GCA_965363405.1 uncultured bacterium
TAGACTGAATGACGGTGGGTATAAAAAGATGGAATAGCAGTAAAGATTGGGGCATTGAAGAATTTGACAAGCATTTTCGTTCTGCTGCCATCGTTTATTCTTCCTGAGACTCCAAGGGTTGTAAAGTGGTTTTTAAACAGGTTGAAATCGTACTTCCCTTCCCACCCGTACTGCCAGTTCTTAGTCTTTTCGGTAAGAAGTTCAGATTCTTCCGAGCTTTCGAAGCGCTCTATGTAGGCGGAAAGCAAAAGATTTGAAAATGAGCCGATTTCTTTATTATAGGTAGCCTGTAAGAAGGAAAATGGTGAGTATTCCTCTCCATTGAAGCTAAAACGCGGCTCGGAATAGAAATTTTTGTAATTGGATATCCTTCCTGAAATCTCTATATTTTCCTTGTAGCGGAGTTTCCCATAAAACTCAGCAAAGTGATCCCTTTTCCTTTTACCTGGATCTGGGAAAAGTCTATTCTGTCTTGGAGGATTGTGTTCAAAATCATGGGATGTAGAGTAGGCAGCTGATAGAAGCAGATCGACACCACTTTTATTATAACCAGACAAAAGTTTGTAGCATTGCGTATTGAACGTTCCAACCTCTGAGGAAATGATTGTTCCCTGAACATCCTTCCCCTTTTTGGTGACCAGATTTACAACGCCTGAAAAGGCATCGGCACCCCAAAGGGATGACCCTGGCCCTCTTATAATTTCAATTTTTTCTATGTAATCAAGTGATAGCTCCAATCCCTGGGGATAGTCACTGGTGGACGTATCATTGGCGAATGGAACACCATCCATCATCACCAGAAAAGAATCAGGAAGACCTCTTAAGTAAATCTTGTTTTTAACCTCGTAACGGTCTACAAAGAAACCAGGGACGCTGGCAAGGGCTTCTTCTAAGGTGCGGAACCTTTTGAGATCTTCCCCAGCGATTACGGTAACCGCTGCAGGTGCTCTTCGTAAGGGTTCTTCACGTCGGGAAGCAATTGAAACGGTGTAGAGATCTTCACCAATAAACATGACCTCTGTATCTTTAAAAATATCCTCAATGCTTTCTTCTCCCGTAGTAACTTCCCCTTCTTTTTCCTGTGACCATAGCGTAACGGGAATGAAAAGGAGGCATGAAATAAAGAGTAGAACGATAGGGGTTGTAAGTTTATTAGTCATTTTTACCCCCTTCCTTTATGTTTTTTAATAAAACCCGAAACTTTCCTCTTGAAAGGCCCAATAGTTTAGCGGCTTGGCTCTGGTTGTCGGTGGATAATTCTAAAGCTTGACGAACGATACTCGCTTCCATTTTTTCAAAGTCAACACCTTCTGGTGGAAGTACAAAATCAGAATCTACTTCAAATGTCTCCTTTTCACCTGGCGAAGAGGAAGTAAGGTGTGAAATATCAATATTACCATCTGCTGAGTGGATAACAGCTCTTTCAATGGTATTTTCCAATTCCCGAACGTTGCCGGGCCAATCTTGTTTGAGCAAGAATTTTTTAGCTGCGTCAGTAAGTCCAGGATGAGGCTTTCCCATGGATTGGGTTAATCGTTTAAGAAAATGTTCTGCTAAGGGAATGATATCTTCACGCCTTTCCTTCAAAGGCGGGATGTAAAGGGGAAACACTTTAATGCGAAAGAGAAGGTCTTTTCTAAAGGTGTTCTGTTCAGCCATTTGATCAAGGTCTTGATTGGTAGCACCAATGATGCGAACATCAACCTTGACGGGTTCGTCACCTCCTAATCGTTCAAACTCTTTTTGTTCCAGTATTCTTAGTACCTTAGCCTGTGCTGCTATGCTGAGATCGCCAAGCTCATCCAAAAGAATAGTTCCTCCGTGAGCTTGCTCAAACTTTCCTATGTTCCTTTTGTTTGCTCCTGTAAAGGCACCTTTTTCGTATCCGAATAGCTCGCTTTCGATAAGTTCCGAGGGGATGGCCGCGCAGTTTATGGCAACAAATCGGTGTTCTGCCCGTTTGCTATTGTAATGTATGGACCGGGCGATAAGCTCCTTTCCCGTACCACTCTCCCCCTGAACAAGAACCGTACTGTCAGGGGTATTGGCAACCATAGAGGCCTGATTTAAAATTGCTAACATCTTTTGGGAATGGGCAATAATCCCGGAGAAGTCAAAACGTTCCATCAATTCTTCTCGTAACAACTTTACTTCTTCCTGGAGCCTTGAAATCTTTAAACTTCTTTTGACAGTAATAATTATTTTCTCTTCATCGAAAGGTTTTGTGATATAATCAATTGCCCCTTTTTGCATGGCTAAAACGGCGTTTTCTATGGTGCCATGGGCTGTGATTACTACAATGGGAAAATCGGGATATATTTTTTTAGCTTCTTCCAATAGTGACATTCCATCCATTTCAGGCATCTTCAAATCAGTAATGGCCATGTCAAATCTTTTACGCTTCAGCATATCTAAAGCTTCTTTACCATTTCCCGCTTGTTCTGTTTTAAAGCCTTCTCTTTCCAGCATTAGTTGGATGATATGTCTCATTCTTTTTTCGTCATCAATGATTAAAATTCCATCCATAATACAACCTCGTTTTTGCAATTGGTTCTTTTTGTGTAATGACAAACTAGGTTTTTAATGAATCAACTTTTTTTAAAAACCTTCCATAAAAATTGACGTTTTGACACATTAGCTATTCATAGGAAGCCAGAGAGAAAAGGCAGTTCCCCCATTCTCCCTATCCGTGATTTTTATCTCTCCCCGATGGTTATCTATAATCTTTTTCACGACTGCCAGTCCTAACCCTGTGCCTCGTTGTTTTTTAGTGAAGAATGGCTCAAATACTTTCTCTTTTTCTTCATCGGGAATGCCTATGCCAGTGTCCATGATGGTGATGAGAATGCCATTTCTGGACTCCTCTGTTTTTAAAATGATTTCTCCTTTCTTAGGGATGGCTTGAATAGCATTGTTTATTAGATTGACGATAGCTTGATTGATCTGGTGTTCATCGATATTGACCTCGGGAATCTCTTTCGATAATTGCACGTTGAGAGAAATCTCTTTTTCTTTAAATTCAGGAAGGGGTATGAGATTAATAATTCTGGTTATCATTTGGTTAATATCTATTAGGCTTTTGTGAGCGGGATTAGGACGGGCAAAAGAGAGAAAATCTTCAACCAGTCGATTAAGCCTTTTAACTTCGTCTTGAATATATTCAATCATTGTATCTCTTACTTTAGCTTTTGTTCCGTCTTTTGCCATAATATCTACCGAACCCTTAATAATACCAAGAGGATTCTTTAATTCATGAGCAATCATCATAGAAAAATTGCCTATTTCAGCCATTCTTTCTCTATTAGCAAGCTCTTTGTAAGTATCTTCTAGTTCTTCCCTCTTCATTATGAGTGCATCTGACATTTTATTAAATGAATCGGTCAGTTGCCCGACCTCATCTAAGGTATCTATAGGTAATTTTGTTTCCCAGTCTCCTTCAGCTATACGAGTGGTTGCCTTGGCCAGTCTTCTCACAGGTTTTAAAATAGATGTAGAAAAATAGAGTGCCAGAGTACAGCCTATAATAGTTGCCAGTATGGCTAAGAAAAGCATGTTTCTCCTCATGATGTTGATGGTATCAAAAATTCCTTTTTTGGAGAACATAACCTCAACATAGCCGATGGTTTGTTTACCATTCTCATCAGGAATGACATTTTCTCTTTCTTCTAATGATATGGAAAAACGATCGGATATATTTTCATCACTTTCCCTTGTAACCATTAGTGAAATGATTTCTTTGTATTTATCGTCTAATTTGTCAGGTTTGGAGAGGTCAACCAGAAGCTGCCTATTATCATTCATAATTTTAACAGCTTGGACGTCCCTTTCCTGAAGAAGGTTTTCCGCAAGGGTTCTCAGAGCTGTTCTGTTTTCAATCAGTATTTCCAATTCAGCATTTAAGGACAAGTTCTTAACCAGGGAAGATCCTCTTCTTATAAATTCATCCATAATGGCATTCTGAGATTGATAAGAAAAAAATATCCCATAGAGCAAAGAACAAACGACGAATAGCGAAATGGTGAGAATCAATATTTTGGTATTAAGACTCTCTCTTCTCACTTGATAACCTCACTGGCATTTTTAATCAGGTCACTTGAAATAAAAATGTTCAGTTTTCTAGCGATTTTCAGATTTACTATAGTTTTTACCGTTGATGGCTCTTGGATTAAAGGTTCTGATAAGTTACCCTCCCGGATAATTTTTTGTGCAAGTTCCGCAGTTTGCCTTCCTATTGCCTGATAATCCAAAGAAAAAGAAAGAATTGCCCCATTCTCAGTGAACCACTCGTTAAATCCGACCACAGGGATATTTTTAAGCAGCATATTTTTTATAAGGTATTTAAGGATCTTTTCAGAGCCAACCGTCCTGTCTGGTATGATCCAGAGGATATCGATATTGAATTGGGGTGAATTTAAAATTTCTGGAATCTCTTTCTGCGAAGCGATTGGTAGGCCAACAATAAGCAGATCTGAATTTAAGGCCTTGCCTGAAGTATAGTCAATAGTCTTTTGATTCAGCTTCTGATTGTAAAATACTCCTATCCTTTTTCTTTTTGGGAAACCTGATTTAATCATTTCAAGTTGTAAGGCAATCGGCAAGTTGAGGCTTACTCCAGGGAAGATGTTGTTTTTGTTCAACAACTTTTCTGGATTGAGTACCATGGTAAAAACTGTAGGAATAGTACTTGAATGCCTACCAGTTAGATAAGTTGCCTGGGGTCCAACAGCTAAAATGAGGTCTCCTCCTCTTTTTATGGCACGCTCTACGACAGATTGTCCTTGACTTTTAATGTCCTCGTTGATGGAATATTCCTGGAAAGTATCTTGAGGAAGCCGGCCTTTAAATCCTTCTATGGCTTTCTGGTAGGGGATGATGTCACTGCTTGTGATAATGATAACTTCTGAGGAAAGGGCTATTACAGGAAGGGTTAAAAGAGCTGCAGTAATAATCAGGAGTATCAGATTATGTTTCTTCATAGCTTATGCTATTAAGCAAGCTTAAACCCAGAATTTGCAGTAGCCATCTACTGCGGTTTGAAAATCCTTGCTGCACCGCTTGTTT
>CBDTTR010000184.1:0-5045 GCA_965363405.1 uncultured bacterium
ACATCATAAATCTCGTATGGGGTTTACTTTTATCCATCTTTGTGGTTTAATTCTTTCAAAACTTCAATACAGAAGATGATGGACTGTAGATAACTGTATTAATAAAATCCACTATGATGACCTCAAAAACACAAACATCTCCTCCTAAAAAGCCAGGCAAAACGCGAAAACTGTGGTGGATGATTTTTTTTATCATCCTCTTTTTTCTAATTATACCAGGTATTCTCGCAGTAGGAACTTACATCTACTTCAGTTACGATCTCCCCCGTTTAACTTCAGTTGAAGATTATACACCCAAGACAGTCACCCAGGTTTTTTCGGAAAACGGAGAGATCATAGCAGAGTTTTTTGTAGAAAAGCGCTATATCATCCCCATAGAAGAGATGCCTGCTACACTCATACGGGCATTTATCTCATCAGAAGATGCCCGATTTTTTGAACACCAGGGAATCGATCTCTTGAGCATCTTTCGTGCTCTCATCAAAAATATTAAATCAATGGATATCGTACAGGGTGGAAGCACCATAACTCAACAGATTACCAAATCATTGCTTCTCTCTCCCGAAAAAAGTTACACCAGAAAAATCAAAGAGGCTATTCTAGCCCGAAGGATTGAAAACTCCCTCAGCAAAAGAGATATCCTTTCCATTTACCTCAATCAAATCTATCTCGGTCACAGGTCCTATGGAGTAGAAGCTGCAGCATTAACCTATTTTGGTAAACATGCATCCGAACTGAATTTAGCTGAATCAGCCTTGCTAGCAGGTCTCCCTAAAGCACCAAGTGCTTACTCTCCTATACGTCATCCCCTAAAAGCTCAAAAACGCCAGCGCTATGTATTACAAAGAATGCTTCAAAGGGGATACATCACAAAGGATCAAGCTAAAGAAGCTGCAGATATGACTTTAAATATCATCCCTCCTGAAAATAAAAATATAAAAGTAGCTCCTTATTTTACTGAACATTTACGGCAATATTTAGAAAATACCTATGGCACTGACTTACTTTATGGTGAGGGTCTAAAAGTTTACACACCCTTAAACTCACTGATGCAAAAGTCTGCCCAAAGAGCAGTCGAATCAGGTCTCAATGATTTCGAGACAAGAGAAGGTTCCCAAGAAGGGGGAGGGGCAAGGGTTCAAGGTGCCCTGGTTGCTATGGAGCCAAGAACCGGCCATGTAAAAGCATTGGTAGGCGGAGTAAACTTCCTCGAGAATCAATTTAACCGCGCCATCCAGGCTCGCCGTCAACTTGGATCAGCCTTTAAGCCAATTGTATATGCAGCAGCCTTGGATAAGGATTATGCCACAACTACCATCATCATTGATTCACCCCTGATCTTTAAAATAAAATCTGATATGGAATTCTGGGAACCTCGAAATTACGATCTGGCATTCAAAGGTCCCATCACTCTGAGAAAGGCACTTGCCTACTCTCGAAATATTATAACGATAAAGATTTTACAGGACATCGGTATAGATTATGTAATCAATTATGCAAAGCGATTGGGAATTGATTCCCCATTAAACCGTGATCTCTCACTAGCTTTGGGTTCATCAGGGGTATCCCTCTTAGAAATTACTCGAGCTTATGCAGTCTTTGCCAACCAGGGATTCAAGGTAGAACCTATTTTCATCACCAAGGTCACTGACCGCAACGGTACTGTCTTAGAGGAAAACAAACCCAGGTTGGCCCAAGCGATAAGTCCTCAAACCTCTTATATTATGACCAGTCTGCTTACAAGTGTCGTAGAGGAAGGAACAGGCAGGAAAGTAAAAGCTCTCCATCGCCCCTGTGCGGGGAAAACCGGGACTACTAATGATGTAAGAGATGCATGGTTTATCGGTTTTACACCGCATATAATTGCAGGAACCTGGGTTGGCTTTGACGATGAAAAACCATTGGGGAAACACGAAACCGGCGCTGTGGCAGCAAGCCCTATCTGGCTCAACTTCATGCAGGACGTGTTGGAGGGAACTCCTATGAAGACATTTTCTATCCCTGAGGGAATTATATTCGTTAAAATTGATCCTGAGACTGGCAAACCTCCCTCTCCCCAATCCCGGAAAATCATATTTGAGTGCTTCAAAGAAGAAATCGCAGCTGAAACATTACAGGATAAAGTTGGCGCTGAGAGTTAAGTAATGAGAGAATGGTAAAGAAAGACGGGTTGCAGGTTGCGCGTTACGGGTTTTGTGTTAAGAAAATTCTTTTCACATTGATTTTACTTATTGCACCGAATAACTCTTTTCTCCGTAACGATTATGTCAACTGGCTCATCACGATTATCAACAGGAACTTCCTCTACCATTTGCAATTCAAAGGCTAAGGCTACGGAAACCTTTTCTTTCTGTAAAGATTTGAGGAGGCCATCATAGAAACCACCTCCATACCCTATTCTACACCCCTTTTTATCAAAGACCACACCAGGAGTAATAACGAGATCAATCTCCTTTAAAGCTATGAGCTTTATGCGATCAGGTTTTGGCTCCAAAATACCCCAAGTCCCTGGAGTTAAATCATCTGTATAATCTATAATACGAGACAGTTTTAATCTTCTATTGGCAAGATCAGTGATAGGAACAACCACTACTTTACCGAGAGACAAGGATTTTCTAATCATAGTCTCGGTAAGCACTTCGCTTTTAAAAGAAACATAAAATGCTAAAGTCCTGGCTGAAACAAACTCTGGAAGGGAAAAGAGGCGGGTATGAATGGACTTGCTTTTCTTCTCTCTTTCTTCTAAGGGCAGGTTATCTCTTAAGGCAATAATCTTTTTTCGCAGTTTTTTCTTCCTGTTACCAACATCCTCCATCATATCTTTCTGAACTCACTGTAACCCAGAATTTGCAGTAGCCATCTACTGCAAATTCTGGGTTTAGATATAGCTTAACCAACCTTTATACCTCTCTTCTTTCCCTTGAACCGCATCAAAAAAAGCACTCTGGATTTTTTCAGTTATCGGTCCTCTTCTACCTTCACCGATTTTTCTATCATCCACCTCTCTGATGGGTGTAACCTCAGCTGCAGTACCGGTAAAAAAAGCCTCGTCAGCGACATAGAGTTCATCACGGGTAAATCTTTGTTCTACCACTTTTATCCCTTTATCATTAGCAATGGTAATGGCAGTATCCCTGGTAATTCCCTTAAGAATAGCGGTTGGTGGAGGGGTTTTTATCACATTATCTTTAACCATAAAAATATTCTCACCACTTGCTTCACAAATGTATCCCTCAGTATCCAGGAGAAGAGCTTCATCATATCCCATGGCTGTCACTTCCTTCTTTGCCAAAATGGAATTAACATAACTCCCACAAATCTTAGCCTTGGTCATGAAAACATTCACATGATGACGCGTGAAGGACGAGATCTTAACTCTAATTCCCCTGCTCAATCCTTCTTCTCCCAGATAGGCTCCCCAAGGCCAACAAGCAATAGCAACCCTTACAGGATAGTCTTTAACATAAAGTCCCATCTCCCCATCGCCGATATAAACAATAGGCCTGATGTAACCTTCACCCAGGTTATTGACCTTTAAAACATTTTTAACAGCCTGACATATCTCCTCCCGGCTATAGGGAATGGTAATTTGAGAAATCAGTGCAGAATCAAAGAGACGATCAATATGTTCATTCAACCTGAAAACTGCTGATTTCCCATCCTGGCAGAGATAGCATCGGATTCCTTCAAAGATACCAAGTCCGTAGTGAAGCGTATGAGTGAGAATATGGACCTGAGCTTTATCCCAATCAACCATTTTTCCATCCATCCAGATTTTATCAACTTTTTGAATCATAGCTTAAAACCTTTCTATTTTAATTATTTGTTAATGTTCTCGTAAAAATCAAAAACCGAGTCACTCCCGCGGAAGCGGGAGTCCATAACAACTTGAAATCACTGGATTCCTGCTTTCGCAGGAATGACAAATAAGGAGCAAATTGGACTTTTTAATAGAACATATTTATTCATTAATAAAAAACTTTTCAGGAAATATCTGAAGCAAGTTTTTAAAGTTCCTTCTATATGGTCTTTTCACTATTTCTTTTTCAGTAATGATAGCACCAATATATTTTGAAGGGGTAATATCAAAAGCAGGATTCCAAACCTTAACGCCCTTCGGAACCATTCTCTTACCCCCAATATGAGTAACTTCTTTCCCATCCCTTTCTTCAATAACGACTGCTTTACCATCTTCAAAGCTAAGATTAATTGAAGAAATGGGGGCAGCTACATAAAAAGGTATCCCATGCTCTTTAGCAAGCACGGCTAAGGAATATGTCCCTATTTTATTGGCAACATCCCCATTTAAACATATACAATCGGCCCCAGTTATGACAACACTAATTTTTTTCTTTTGCATAGCATAACCCGCCATACTGTCCGTTATAACTGTAACCGGAATCCCGCTTTTCTTAAGCTCCCAGGCGGTAAGTCTAGCCCCCTGTAAAAAAGGTCGGGTCTCACATGCCAACACGTCTATCCTTCTCCCTGATTCAAAAGCCGCTCGAATAACCCCAAGAGCTGTTCCGTAACCAGCCGTAGCCAATGCTCCTGCATTACAATGGGTTAAAACGGTAGAACCATCTTTGATCAGCTCTTTTCCTGCCTGTCCTATCTGACGATTAATTTTTATATCTTCTTCACCAATCTTTACGGCCTCCCTTCTCAAAAGCGACTTTAGCTCTTCAACACTTTTCTCGCTGTGAGTCATCACCAGATTCTTCATGCGTTCAATAGCCCAGAATAGATTAACTGCTGTGGGTCTGGTTTGAGCAAACTCCTGGCAAATCTTGTCAATCTTCTTCTTAAACTCACCATATACTCGTGCTTTAGTGTCTAGCGCTCCCAGTGCAATTCCCATTGCCGCAGCAACCCCGATAGCCGGTGCCCCACGCACCACCATCTTCTCTATTGACTCCGCTACTGCATGATAATCATCACATGCCAGATAAGTTTCCTCAAATGGAAGCTTGGTTTGATCTAATAAAACCACCCTATCCTTTTCCCAGGCAACTGTTTTAAACATTCTCACTTACCCAGTTTTT
>CBDTTR010000185.1:0-5026 GCA_965363405.1 uncultured bacterium
GGGCGAAATTACAGGCCAGACCACTCCCGAAGAAGTGCTTGAACAAATCTTTAGCAGATTTTGCATCGGAAAGTAAGCTCTATATCTCTCTCATCATTGCGGTTTCGTCACAGTCTGGAAATTTGACACACTTTAAACAATCTGCCCAGATCTTATGAGGGAGGCTCGATTTGTCTACCAGATGAAATCCCATCTTCTCAAAAAATTCTCTCTTATAAGTCAAGACGAATACCCGGTGGATGCCCAGCTCCCTGGCTTCAGCAATACATCTCTCGACCAACTTCCTGCCAATGCCCCTTTTGGTAAACTCTTCCTTAACGGCCAGCGACCTTATTTCTGCAAGGTCCTCCCAGGTTATATGAACCGCGCAAGTTCCAATTATGGTCTTCTGCTTTTCGTCACAGAAAAGGCAATAATCTCTTAAGTTGTCATAAATTTCACTTAGGGAGCGGGGCAGAATCTCTCCCCTGTCCGAAAATGTGCCGAGCAGTTTATGTATATTTTTAACGTCTAAGACCCAAGCCTTCCTGATCA
Organism: uncultured bacterium; assembly: GCA_965363405.1. GTDB lineage: Bacteria > Desulfobacterota > WTBG01 > WTBG01 > WTBG01 > WTBG01. Next base: position 535 of record CBDTTR010000185.1, read on the forward strand.
TTTTGCCTTTTATGCTTTCATTTGAGCAGATTTAAGCATCTCCCGTGCGTGCTCTCTTGTCCTGGTGGTAATAGTTGTACCCCCAAGCATCCTGGCAATCTCTTCTTCCCGCTCTTTTGGCGCATCCAATTTTCTGACAAACGTGTTCGTTCTTCCATTTAGAACCTTCTTGGAAATACTCTGATGTGTGTCAGCAAACGCAGCAATTTGTGGAAGGTGAGTAATGCAGAGGATTTGCTGCTGGCGAGAGATCGCTTTCAGCTTCGTACCAACCACTTCTGCTGTAGCCCCTCCTATACCGCTGTCGACCTCATCGAAGACGATTGTGGCACTCCCCTTTTTTTGGGTAATTATCCTTTTCAGCGCAAGTACAATGCGAGAAAGCTCTCCCCCAGACGCAATTTTGGCAAGTGGTCTCAAATCCTCTCCCGGATTAGGACAAATCAAAAACTCTATCGCATCAAATCCTTTCTCGGTTACCCTAAGCCCATCTATGGGAACACCACCGTGCACGGAACTTTTTGTTCCTTCTTTCTCTCTTTCATGCTTAACCTTAAAAATGGTTTTTTTCATCCCCAAACTGCGGAGTTCATCTTCCACTTTGGTTCTCAGGGTTTGTGCTGCCTGTCCCCTCTTTTGTGACAACTTCGAGGCCAAGCGCATCATCTTAGCCTCGATCTCTTGCAATTTTTTTTCGAGCTTACCCTGCTCTTCCTCGTTTGACTCGATTTGCCCAAGTTCTTTTGTTGCCCTCACCTGGTAGTGAATCACTTCTTTAAGCGATTCACCATATTTCTTCTTCAACCTGCTAATCTCATCCAATCTCATTTCAATATCTTCCAGACGACCACTGTCAAAGTTTATCTTTTGCATATACTCTTTAAGTGTATGTGCTACATCCTCTGTCTGGTACAGGGTTGTCTCGAGAGCTGCATAGAGGGGTTTCGCAGAATCATCTATGGCAACAACCCCCTTAAGTTTTACCAGGGCTTCCCTCAAACGTTCTGTAGCAGAATTCTGGTTTTGATAGATGATGTCATAAGCAGGGTTGGTCAGTTCGATAAGTTTTTGAGCATGCCTTATAATCTCCTTTTCTTCTCTATGCTGTTCCTCCTCTTCCGTCTTTAATTGAGCATCTTCTATCTCTTTTATCTGAAAACGCAACAATTCCTTCTGCTCATCCTTCTTGCTCTCCAGTGCCTTAAGAACCTCCAGCCTTCGGGAAACTTCTAAGTACTCCTTGTAACTACATTCCATCTGCTCCTTTAGGGAGGTGAGACCACCAAACTCATCCAGAAGATCAATGTGTTTGTCCACCTGAAGGAGTGTTTGGTTCTCGCGTTGCGCGGAGATGCCAATCAAACTCATCCCCAGATGATTAAGCATCTGTAGTGTGGCTAAACTCCCATTAATAAAGACCTTGCTTTTTGCTGTGCGGCATACGGTCCTTTTCAGCAGAAGGCTCTCGTCCTTTCTAATTCCCCTTGCTTCCAATTGATGGTTGATCAGACTGTCTGGCTCAATATCAAAAACGGCTTCAACGGTAGCCTCTTCTTCAGATGACCTGATCATCTCCGGAGAAGCCCTTCCTCCAAGCAACAGAGTAAGCGCTCCCACAATAATGGATTTCCCAGCACCCGTTTCGCCTGACAGTATGTTTAAGCCATTCGAGAATGAAAGGTTTAAATTATCAATGATAGCGAAATTCTCAATATGAAGCTCTTGCAGCATCGGTGTGTTTTAGAAGTTGTCCCTACCGCTCTCCCCACCTCAATTTGGTTCTCAAGAGCTCAAAGTAGGTTTTGCTGGAGGATTTAATTAAATGAATGTGGCTCCCTGCCTTCCTGACCTCTACAATATCCTCACCATTAAGTGGCATGCCCTCTTGCCCGTCCAGAGTAATGTGAACATCCTGATTGGCGGACTTGAGAATAATCCTGATCTCGCTACTATCCGGCAACACGAGCGGTCTATTGGTCAGCGTGTGAGGACAAATTGGGTTCATAATAATAGAGTCAAGTGAGGGATAAACAATAGGGCCTCCGGCTGCCAGAGAATAAGCGGTGGAACCCGTAGGGGTTGAAAGAATAAGCCCATCGGCTTTGAAAGTAGCAAGATACCCGCCGTCAATATGGGTCTCCAAATCGATTATTCGTGCCAATGCTCCCTTGTTGATTACGACATCATTTAGTACCGTGCTCTCTCCTACAAGCTTTCCTCCCCGGCAAACAGTTGCCTTAAGCATCAATCTCTTGTCTGTCTCAAAATCTCCTCCTACCACCTTTTCCAAAGCTTGAAACGTCTCTTCTTTAAGGGTTTCTGTCAGAAACCCCAACCCGCCCAGGTTAATTCCTAAAATGGGGGTGGATGCAATACTTTTTTGTCTTGCTACGCTCAACAGGGTTCCATCACCCCCCAGGACAATGATCAAATCCACATTCGGTGGCATGTTCTCCCTTTCGACAAAGTGGGGGTGTCCTATGCTTTCTGCAACTTCGCGGTCAACGAGGGTTCTTATCCCCTTTTTGTCGAGCCAGGCAACTATGGCCCTGGTTAAATCCAAAGCCTCCGGTTTATTCTTTTTGGTAATAATACCAAACGTTTTCAAGGTTTTCCCCGTAATGGTTCCTTATTTATCCCTCTACCCAGGTTTTTCTACCATGAAACCCTTGTTATGTCTATCTAAAAAATTCATTGAAAACCGTACCCTACCTGTGTTAGTCTCACAAAGCGGTTTTTGGTTTCGCCCAGCAAGAAACTGGCAAAAACAAATTGTCATTCCTGCGGAAGCAGGAATCCAGAAACAGTACACATAAAACCCTTCAAAGAAAAACAGTGGATCTATTTGAACATCTTCCTCCAGACAAGATTGCTCAAGACTCACCACTCGCCGATCGTATGAGACCTTGCGTCCTGGATGATTTCGTTGGGCAAAAGCACATCCTGGGTAAGGCGTGTTTTCTCCGAAAAGCAATCGAAAGTGGTGAGGTTTGCTCCCTAATCCTCTGGGGACCTCCGGGAACTGGCAAAACAACTCTAGCTCACATCATATCTCAGAACACCAACTATAATTTTGCCTCTTTCAGTGCTGTTACCTCTGGAATCAAAGAGATAAGGAAAGTGATTCAAGAGGCAGGTAACCAGAGAAGCCTCAAATACAAGAAAACCCTCCTTTTTGTTGACGAGATACACCGATTCAACAAGGCTCAACAGGACGCCTTTTTGCCCCACATAGAAAAGGGTACTATTACTTTCATTGGTGCTACTACCGAAAATCCCTCCTTTGAAGTCGTCTCTCCTCTTCTGTCCCGCTCTAAAGTGCTGGTGCTTAACCCTTTAGGGGAGGAAGATTTGATTACTATCCTGCACCGAGCCTTAGGCGATAAAGAGCGTGGTCTCGGAAAGTACGCAGTAGATATGGATCCTCAGGCACTAAAACATGTCGCCCGCTATTCCCATGGCGATGCCCGCGTTGCTCTGAATGCTTTGGAAATTCTTGTGCAAAATGCAGCGCCTGACTCTCAAGGGCTGCGAGCCATCTCCCTCTCCCTGACAGAAGAGGCCATGCAAAAAAAGTCACTTCTCTATGATAAGGACGGTGAGGAGCACTACAACCTCATCTCTGCACTCCACAAAAGTATGCGCGGAAGCGATCCAGATGCAGCCATTTATTGGCTGGCGAGAATGCTGGAGGCGGGGGAAGATCCGCTCTATCTGGCCCGCAGGATGGTTCGTTTCGCTTCAGAAGACATCGGCAACGCCGACCCCCAGGCGCTACAAGTCGCTATCTCTGCAATGGAGGCATTTCGTTTCATTGGGCTGCCCGAAGGAAAGCTGGCTCTCACCCAAGCCGCAGCCTACCTGGCTACTGCACCAAAGAGCAATGCTATTTATAGCGCCTATAGTTCTGCCAAAGCGGATGTCGTGCAGGAGGGAGCCCTGCCGGTTCCCCTTCACATAAGAAATGCCCCCACGAGATTAATGGAGGAACTGGGGTACGGCAAAGGCTATCAGTATGCCCATCGCTACCCCAATGCATATATCCAACAGGAATACCTTCCGGAGAAGCTCAAAGGAAGGGTTTACTACCGCCCCACTGAAAGGGGATTTGAAAAGATTATAAGAAGCCGACTACAGAAATGGAGAGAGGCAGGTAAAAAGAAACCCAAATGAAGAATCGTTTTTTTAAGCTTAGACAGTCAGATCGTTCATTTACCATAATTCACGATTACCTCTTTGCCGCTTAATTTTTGTGCAAATATGCGCGACTTAGGTTTGGTAACGTTGAACACTATTTCGGATCCTAAGTACTCACGTTGATGGTAGTAGTGTTGCTTCTCAGTGGGCAGATGGGAGATACAATATGTGGGGGATGTATCTTAGGTGGCGGCCTGCATTTAACCTCCCGCAGGCCTAGATGTTTTAATATCTTTTGTGTTAAATCTTCCCGCTCGATGAACGCAATTATTTTCATCGAACCGGCACATTTTGG
>CBDTTR010000186.1:0-4987 GCA_965363405.1 uncultured bacterium
TCCTGCCTGTTTAAGAGCTTAACGTTCTCAACATCGTCTAAGCCCGAAACTCTTTGCAGTGGTAGTTCTTTTGAGAGTGTTTCAAAACAGTATCTGGTTAGGCCTTTACCTTCCATACCATCCTCCTGGGGTGTTGACTGAGGGTGTTCTTAAGGTATGCCATTAGTAGCAGGAACCAAATTCCGTCCGGGCAATGATCTCTTCCTGTACCTGTTTACTCAGTTCCACCCAATAGGCACTGAAGCCTGCCACCCTAACAACCAAATCACGATAGTTTTCAGGGTGTACCTGGGCATCCTTTAACATTCCAGTGTCAACCACATTAAACTGGATATGCCATCCACCCAGGTCAAAAAAGGTTTTGATCAATGAGAGGAGGTTTTTGGCACCTTTTAACCCTTTTAAGGCAGTCGGATGAAACTTCATATTGAATAAGACAGACAGGGTTGGGAGAGCATCAATCCTGCTCGCCGACAAGATGAGGGAAGTCGGCCCCTTTGTATCGGTACCAGGAAAGGCGGACACACCCGCGTCACAGAGCGACACTCCCGCTTTACGTCCATCAGGTAAAGCACCGCATGCCTTACCGAAAACAGGATGGGCACTTATAGAAAGAGCACCGGGGGTATAGGGAATACCAAAGTAGTTGAGATGGGTAAACACTTCTTGATAGTAATCATCATACACCTGCTGCGCTATGGAATCTACATAATCATCATTATTGCCAAATTTGGGTGCAGCCAGAAGCTGTTTGTGAACCACTTTGTAATCATCTCCCTCAAAGTTGGCATCCAAGGCAGCTTTAAGGGCTTTTAAGGTAACTGCCTGATCGTCAAAGACACACTTTTTGATGGCAGCAAGAGCATTAGCTACATTAATCATTCCGGATATCAGTAAGGTGGGAGAATCCTTATAGCGCACCCCGCCATCATCCATGCAGAGCCCCTTTTCAATACAATCATCCGTTAAGACAGAGCAGTAGGTCAGAGGGGTACATTCACGGTGCACACCCATAACCAGATTCCAAAAGTCTGCCTGTAAGGTAAATGCGTGGGCCTGTTGCTTCTTATAAGCCTCTACTAACTGCTCAAAGGACATCTCATCCAGCACACCGGTTTTAACACCTACCTGGCATCCGCTTAGCGGATCAACGCCATCATTCAGTGCAAGCTCAAGACATTTTGCTTCATTGACAAAACCGGGAATATTAATCCCGTACCTGCATCCGGGAAGCTGCATCTCACTGCATCCCCCTATGGCATAATCACGGGCTTCCCCCAGTGAGGCCTTTGTATAGCAGAGAAAATGGGGTATTGCAACACTGTCATTAAACCATGCGGGCATACCAATACCGGTCTTTACCAGTTCAATACCCTTCAAAAGAAAATCTTCAGAGACCTTATTATTATAGCGAATTGAAAGGGTGGGCTGAACGGTTTGCATGGTCAGGGCAGATTCAATCAGGAGATGGGAGAGTTCATTCGAGGCATCATCACCTTTGGGAGTTATCCCGCCCAAAATCATATTCTGAAAAAGACCTCCCGATGAGAGCCCCTCCCATGCCCGGGACGTTATGCGCTGCACCTCAGAAAACTTGATACGAAGGCACTCAAGCAGTTCCATTACCTCTTCTGTGGTAAGAGTACCCCTATCTCTGTCATTCCGATAAAAAGGATACATAAACTGGTCAAACCTCCCCGGTGACATACCCATGGCACCTGACTCCACCAAACCGGCTAAATGGGTAAACCAGAAAGATTGGAGGGCTTCATAAAATGTTCTGGGAGGATGAGACGGTACCCATCTGCAGGTTTCAGCAATGAGTTCTAACTCCTTCTTTCTCTTTGGATCGGATTCCTCATGAGCTAAGCTCTCCGCAAGAGAGGCATGATTATTAGCCCAGGTGATAATCCCCTCACAACAACTCCTAGCAGCCTTATAAAATTGCACTTTCCGAAAATCATCCATAGTGACGACCTTAAGTCGACGTTCTCCTTCTTCAATCTCTTTTATTATGCCGTTAAATCCAATAAGAAGTACCTTCTCATAATCCAGAACAAACCGTCCTTCTGGGGTGGGGAAATTCATGGGGGTTACTAAAAGTGATGCTTCTGCCCTGTCCAATTCTTCTCCCCGTCCCATTTCTTTAAAATAACGTCTAGCAATACACTCAAGTGATCTTCCCTCCCAGTAAGCAACAAGTTCCTCTAAAATCTTTCTATCCTCTTCTGTGTATTTATAGACTATAAAAGTGTGTTCTTTGGCTATACCTCCACCTTCACCTACCTGAAAAACCTTTTCTTTATCCTGATCAGGTTCTCGCTCCAGTTCTTCCCGTATCCATTTAACTGCAAATTCAGGATAGGGATGACTCCCCCGAATATGCCGGGATTGGCTTCCTACAATTAGTTCGTCATCCCTAATGATAGGGGGGCTGTTCTCCATGGCATACTTGAAGGCCCCAGCCCTTCTCTCCACTATGGGCTGCCCTTCAGTTTGTCTAAAATACTCTGTAATTAAAAGAGGCCAGGTTAGATCCAGACACAATTCCGCGTTAAGATATCTTTCCTTGAGCCTCTTTGTTCTCTCCGTTGAAGTTTCCCTGACAATTTCTCTTGCTGCAAATCCTGCCATGGTACCTTCCTCCACTCAATATTCTTTTTAATTGAAATTTACCATGACAATTGATATAGTGCAAGTGCTAAAGTAATGAGGGTTCAAGTCCACGTTTGACTCCTGAAACAAGGCAGACGTTCAGGAGTCAGTAGACTACAGTCAGGAAGAAATGCCTAGAATACCTAAAATGAAAAAGACAAAAAGAAACGGGATTATGGAATATGTGCTTTAACACAACCTGTTAAAACGGGGGGAAAGACCATGAAATTACTAGAAAACGTGGCTATAGTAACTGGTGCTGCATCACCGATAGGAATGGGCAGAGCATTCGCACTGGCATTTGCCAAAGAAGGGGCAGATGTAGTCGTCTGTGATATCAAAGAGGACGGTCTTAAGGAAAGAGAACAAGAAATCAAACAGCTCGGTAGAAAAGCCCTTGCCGTAAAAACCGATGTCAGCAAGGCCGCTGAGGTCTCTCAACTGATTGAAACCACCATCAATACCTTCGGTAAGATTGACATCCTGGTCAATAACGCTGGAGTTCGGGAGGAACCGGCAAAACCCATCCAGGAGATTAGTGAAGAAGAATGGGATATTATCCATGGCACAAACTTAAAGGGGGTTTTTCTCTGCATTAAATATGCGGTACCCCACATGATCAAGCGAAAAAGAGGAAAGATTATTAATATCGCTTCTATCTTTGGCCAGGTAGCTTTTCCCAACTATGGAGCCTACTGTGCAGCAAAAGGAGGTGTCATTAACTTAACCAGAACCCTCGCAACTGAACTTGCTCCCCACAAAATAAATGTCAATGCTATTGGACCCGGTGTGATTGAGACTGAACTCAGCAAAACGACCCTTGAAGATCCCGAGATAATGAAATTAATTCTGCCCCTCATCCCTTACGGGAGAGTGGGGAAGCCGGAAGATATTGCTGCAGTAGCAGTTTTTCTGGCTTCGGACGAGTCTGAATATGTCAATGGGCAAACCATTTTTTCAGATGGTGGATGGCTCGCACGGTAACACTAGAATCTTACATGTGTTTCCCAAGGTTTTTGAGGAACAACAAAACCAAGCAGTAAAATCGGCTTGGGCTCACCCATGCAGGGTGAGCTTGACGGGTGAAGTGGGAATGAAGAAGTAGGATCAGAAAGTGCAGTTAAGTCCCTGAACAGTAAAAATTCCCTGTATCTTCTCTAAACGTTCCTGGGAAGGAGAAACCACTTCGTCGAGCTTCCACTCTTTCTGAAGTTTAGTATACTTACTAACACACAACCTGTGAAAAGGTAGAAGTTCAATGGTATTGATACCGAGCCCTTTTACAAAGCGAGCGCAAGACTCACTATTTTTATCCGTGTCATTATAACCTGGAATGAGGGGGATGCGGATAACCATGGGAATTTTTTGAGAAGCAAGTTTTCGTGCATTCGCTAAAATCAGTTCGTTAGAGACACCAGTGTACTCTTTGTGTTTATGCGGATCCATTTGCTTGAGATCAAATAGTATCATGTCCACATATTCTAACACCCGATCCAACAGATCCATCTGGACGTACCCGCTGGTGTCTAGTACCGTATGAATCCCTTTTTCTTTGCACATTTTCAGCAGGGCACTGGTAAAATCGGGCTGGCTCATGGGTTCACCGCCTGACAGGGTTACACCTCCACCGGAATTTTCATAAAACAGCCTGTCTTTTACAACCTCTTGCAGGACTTCTTCGACCCCCCATGTTCTTCCTACGAGTTGACGTGCTTCGCTGGGACATTCAGCTACGCACGCTGCACACCCTTGACAGAGTTCACGGGAAATCCGTATTTCGTTTTCTTGCTTTACTGAAACGTTATGAGGGCATACCTCAACACATCTTCCGCAGCGTGTGCAACGGAAAGCATCAAACATGATTTCAGGACGATCCCTTTGAGACTCTGGGTTGGAGCACCACAGGCACCGCAAGGGACATCCCTTCAGGAATACGGTCGTCCTTATCCCGGGACCGTCATGGATGGAATAATGTTGGATGTCGAAGATTACTCCCCGGGGAATTTCCATAGGATGTAATACTACTCGATAATTATAGCATTTGACAGTACAAAAACAAATAAGCAATTATATGGCAGATTTAAGAACTACACACAATAAGTACGTAGCATACCACGTGTAATTAGGTGCACAAAAGGAGCTAGTACCATGAGCCTAACATTTCCAGCTAAAACAATGAACCTATTTCTTAGTATCGCATTTCTTTGGCGTGGTTTATAACAATTCAGGCTATTATAAACTTTTGGTAAAGCTCTCTACACCATATTGGGGTGCTTACGAAAAGGAAAAAACTTTAACATATCTTATAAACTTATCAAGTCCGCATCAGTCA
>CBDTTR010000187.1:0-4979 GCA_965363405.1 uncultured bacterium
AATGGTCACTATCAGGAGATCTTAAGAAAAAGCTCTGATCACAATATTGAGGTGCTTATGATGAGCAAAAAACTTTAACTTTCCATTATCGGAGATGGTTTTCAGGCAGGCACTTATCGTATGTTTCATATGGTAGTGTTTAATATTTCGGCTTCCTGGACGGTGTCATTTATGGTAGTATGTTAAGTTTTTTCATTTAACACCTGGCATACTATATATGGTGTATTGACTAACTTTTTACTTTCTTTAGTGCAACTTCAGCTGCTCCTTTAATTGCCTCAGGCCTTGAAGGATGAAACCAAACTGAGTTATCAAGCGTTTCGATGGTAGCTTTGGAATTCATGGCAGTAGCTATGATCCCTATTAGATCTGCTGAATGGCTTCCTACAATAGCCGCACCTAATATTTCAAGAGTAGTTTTATCAACAATTAATTTAACAAAACCAGTTGTATTTCCACTACACTGAGCCATGGCATTCTTTTCGTACCAGGATTTACCAACCACATATTCTATACCTTCATGTTTTAGTTGGAACTCCCTTTTACCAACAGATGCCACTTCTGGTTCTACAAATATTGCAGTTGGTATAACTTCATAGCTCATAGGACTGAAACTCATGTCTCGTGAAATATCGCTTATACCAATTATACCTTCTTTTTCTGAAACATGAGCCAATCTTAACTCTCTATCAATAACATCCCCTATTGCATAAATATCATTCCTATTTGCTCTAAATCTCTCGTTTACTTCTATTGCACCTTTTTCATTTAACTTGATTCCTAACTTTTCTAAGCCTAATCCTTTTGAATTAGGGTTCCTTCCGACCGCCATGAGCAATAAATCTGTTTCTAAAGTCTTAGCATTTGATAGCTTTGAATTAATCCTTCCTCCGTTTATTTCTATAGAATCTAAACCAGTATTTTGATAAATATTTAATCCTCTTTTTTTGAAGGTTCTCAAAACTTCTCTTACAACGTCATCATCTTCTGAGTTAAGAATTCTAGGTAATAGTTCAACTAATGTTACATCAACACCATAGTTTGCAAATATATTGGCATATTCACAACCTATATACCCTCCTCCAACTATTAGGATGCGTTCAGGCAATTCTCTCAAATCCAAAATATCATTACTTGTCATAACTTTTTTACGATCAAGATCAAATTGAGGTGGCATTATTGGTGTTGAACCTGTTGCTACTATTATTTTTTCAGCATAAATCTTCTCCGTATCATCAATGGTTACTTCTCTTCGTGAACCAAGGTAGGCTGATCCACTATAAACATTTATATCCGAATGTTTAACTAATCTTTCAAGCTGCTTTCTTAATGAAGCAATTACATTATCTTTTGTCACCATGGCATTTTCAAATGCTTTATGAACAAGATTTTTGTCCTGTACAAAAGGATCTTTTAGTATTCTTGAATATTCTAGGTAATTTACAAAATTCTGGGATGATTGATACAGTGTTTTAGTAGGGATGCAACCAAGATTTAGGCAGGTACCGCCAAATTTACCTCTCTCTATTAAAGCTACACGTTTGTTTGTCTCTGCCGCTTTAAGAGCAGCAATGTATCCCCCAGGACCTGCACCTATTACTGCGATATCATATTTTTGTTTCATCTTACTGAACCTTAGAAATCTTCTAATGAGAATTATGCGCTATTTAATAAAATTATAAATGAAAGTCCGACTGCAATACTCATTTAGTTAAACATGAAAGGGGGAATAATGATAAGCACTATGTGAGGGCTTTTTCAATGACTTGATCCATATTTTCCACCAGATAAAATTTCATTCCTTTTTTTACATTTTCAGAGATTTCCTCAAGATTGTTTTCATTTTTCTTTGGCATTATTATCGTATTGATACCTGCCCTTTTTGCCGCCAGAACCTTTTCCTTAATTCCTCCCACAGGGAGCACTAATCCGCGCAGGGTTATTTCACCGGTCATCGCAACATCATGTCTCACAGGCCTGTTGGTAAACAGAGAAGTCAGAGCAGTGAACATGGTGACACCGGCAGAAGGGCCATCTTTAGGAATGGCACCTGCTGGGACGTGGAGATGAATGTCGTTTTTCTCAAAAAAGTCCTCAGGGATATTGAGGTTTTTAGGGTTGGCCCTAATGTAGCTCAAAGCAGCTTGAGCAGATTCCTTCATTACATCTCCTAAAGAACCCGTTAAAGTTAGAGATTTATTCCCTTTCATTTTGGTAGCTTCAATAAAAATGATATCTCCTCCGGTGGGAGTCCATGCTAACCCGGTAGCTACACCAGGAACCGAGGTTCTTTCTGCAATTTCTGAAAAGAATTTTGTTGGTCCCAGGAAGGGATGAAGCATCTCTTTGGTTATTATAACCGGTTCCGTTTTCCCCTGGGCGAAGTCTTTCGCTGTTCCTCTGCAGATAGTGGCAATCTCACGTTCCAGGTTTCTCAAGCCTGCTTCCCTTGTGTAGTCGCTGATGGTGGCCAGTATGGCTTCATCCTCAAACTTAAGGTTTGCTGCTTTTAAGCCATGATCTTCCAGTTGTCTTGGAATGAGATATTTCTTAGCAATCATCAATTTTTCTTCCTCGGTGTATCCGGTCAAGTCCAGAACCTCCATACGATCCCTTAGCGCTGGGGGAATTGTGTCCAAGATGTTAGCTGTGGTAATAAACATCACATGAGAGAGGTCAAAAGGTACTTCCAGGTAATTATCAGAGAAAGAAAAGTTTTGTTCAGGATCCAAGACTTCAAGGAGAGCTGACGAAGGATCTCCTCTAAAATCCGTACCTATCTTATCAACTTCATCCAGCATGAATACGGGATTATGGGAACCAGTCTTTTTAATGCCTTGAATAATGCGTCCCGGTAATGCCCCCACATAGGTTCTTCTGTGTCCCCTTATTTCCGCTTCATCTCTAACTCCTCCCAATGATATACGGATAAATTTTCTCCCTAATGCCCTGGCGATGGATTTTCCCAGGGAGGTTTTCCCTGTCCCTGGTGGGCCGGCAAAGCAGAGGATGGGACCTTTCATGTCAGTCTTTAGTTTCCTCACAGCAAGATATTCTACAATTCTCTTTTTTACCTTTTCTAAGTCGTAATGATCCTCATCGAGTATCTTTTGTGCCTCATCGATGTCGAGTTTATCTTCAGTAGCAACAGACCAGGGAAGTTCTATCAGCCAATCAAGGTAGGTTCTGGAGACCGTATATTCTGCTGCTGCCGGTGGCATTTTAGAGAGACGATCCAGTTCCTTTGTAGCTACTTGATGAACCTCTTCCGGCATCTTGGCATTTTTAATCTTTTCCTTAAGCTCCGTAACCTCGACTGTTCTCTCATCCTCCTCTCCCAGTTCACGTTGAATAGCCTTCAATTGTTCTCTTAAGTAGTATTCCCTCTGATTTTTGTCCATTTCTTTTTTAAGCTCACCCTGAATCTTGCTTCCCAATTCTAATACCTGGAGCTCTTTGTTAAGGATACCAATAACCTTCTCTAGCCTTTTTTTGATATCAATGATTTCTAATATCTCTTGCTTTTCATCAAGACTGATCTTGAAGTTTGACGCAATGATGTCGGCTAAATTACCTGGTTCATCCATGCCCGTGACAAATGCACCTACTTCAGAGGGGATGTGGGGAGAGAGCTCAACTGCCCTTTGGAAGAGGTTCTTAATGCTTATCATCAAAGCCTCAGTCTCTACGTCTTTTTTTGACTCTTCTTTGATGATATCAATCTTAGCCAAAAGATAAGGTGACGTTTGAGTATACTCTTGAATGCGAATCCTTGACTGTCCCTGAACAAGCACACTCATTTGATTATCAGGTAGTTTCATCATTTTTACTATGAGAGCGGAGCATCCCATAGTGTAGAGATCTTCTGGATTGGGAATTTCAATTTCTGGATTTTTTACTGAGACAATACCTACAATCTTGTCTTTGACCAGAACATCATCAATCAGTTTAATTGATCGTTCCTGACCAATAGTTATGGGCATTATGGCGTTAGGATACACTACCCCGTTCTTAAGAGGAAGTATTGGCAGTTCTTCTGTTCGTTTTTGTGCTGCTCTGTCTTTCGTAAGAGAGGTTTGCTCTTTTTTCCCCATATCTAATCTCCCGGCATTCACTCTTTTATAGAAGTTTTGATAACTACTGGCTGTTTTAATTTGACTTTAGGAAGGGTGATCTGCAAAAACCCTTCTTTGTATTGAGCAAGGATGTTTTTTGTATCTATGGGAAGCGAGATCTTTACAATTCTTTGAAAATTCCCATAGTCTATTTCCATTTGATGAAGCCTCATTTTGGTGGAGGGAGAATAGTCCGGTCGGATTCCACTTATTTTTAGCAAATCATTTTCCATAGTTACATTGATATTCTCCTTGCTCATCCCAGCGATTTCAACAAGCACTACAATTTCTTCGGCTGTTTCATATATATCAACTGGTGGTTTCCATGCCTTTTCAGAAGAAAACATAGTTGGTCGCATCTCATCAAAGATATTATCCAGCATCTTTTCCATCCTTTGCTGTATACCTTCAAAATCTCTTCCTAAAAAATACTTGTATCTTACCATGGCTAACTCTCCCTTCAGACATCTTATATTAAAATAAATTTATCAAAAAAGGTTCTGGTACGCAACAAAATAATTGCAGTCATATATCAGTTACACCCTATAAAATCTTTTAGTCCCATCATGCTCGCTGATTGTTTAAGTTTATTCAATGCTATTTCTAGAATTTGCCTGATTCTTTCTCTGCTCAGACTAAATTCTCCCCCGATTTCTTCTAGGGTATGGTCATGAGTTGCATCGATGCCAAAACGTAGTTTAACAATTTCCTTTTCTCGTGGAGTTAAATCGGATAACACTGCATCTATAGTTTGAGATAAGTTGGAGAGAATAACCTGTTCTGGTATGAAAACTGGTTTTTTGTCTTGAGGAAAGTTGATAATGCTTTCTCCTCTTTCTTCGTAAAAGCTATCCAATGATATAG
>CBDTTR010000188.1:0-4897 GCA_965363405.1 uncultured bacterium
TTTTTCATTTTGCTTTTGATTGAACGCCGACAAACCTTCCTAGAGTCATACGATAGTCATCCTTACTATATTTGCTGGCTTCAATATTGGCTCTGAACTTTTCCAGTATACCCTCAATATCTTTTGAGAAGTGAAATGGTTCTAGCGCATGCTCTCTTTCAATCCCCAGTGATTTTGCCAGTAAAGGGATGATGTTGGTTATCCCAAAAGGTTTATCTCCTTCCCACTTCATATAGCTTAATTCACATCCTACACATATGGTGACCAGCTCTTTGGCTCCTGTTTCTTTGGCCTCTTCCATCCGCAGCTTTTTTAAGTCTTCCCCTTTACCAGGGAAGAACATCTCACCGGTTCCTCCGCAACAGGGGGCATCTTCCCTTATGTGTTTCATTTCAACAAGTTTTGCACCGGGAATTGCTTTCAATATTTTGCGTGGGCTCTCATAATCACCCCAGAGTCGACCGTGAGCACAGGAATCATGAAAAGTTACTTTCAGAGATTGTGGATGCTTAAATTGGAGATGGTCCAGGTGATCTGCTATAAATTTTATTACGCTGTCCTGTTTAAAGGGGATGTCCATAATGTTTGGGGCAATTCGTGCAGTAACATAGAGACATTCCGCACATGCGTAAAGAACAGTTCGGGGCTTTAGTGCAACAAGACTTTCAATCAGGTTCCTCATATATTTTTCAGATTCCCCAACTTCCCCTATCATCTGAGCAGGCATTCCACAACAAAAACCTGTTCCTCCCAGAGCAACATAGTTGATACCGATCATGTCCATAATATCGATTAAAGATAGAGCGATGTCTGGCCTGAGGAGGCCGTTGCAGCCCAGAAATAATACAACGTCAACCGGATTGGGATTTTCTGGTATCCTGGATAACCACCGTGCTTCTGAAGGTTGCATCTGCAGCCGGTTGATTATGTCGATTGTCCTCTTGAAACCACCCGAATTGGGATCAAGCATATGATCACGGACCGTGGATACACGCTTGTTTCCCTGGTTTAAAAATTCAGTTTTTAGAATGTTGTTAAAGATTAACGGGTTAAGTTCCTCAGGGCAGACATGAAGGCATCGACCACAATGATTACAGCCAAACACCCATTGAAAGACAAGATCGGAAAGCTCATTACCTGAAAGAGCATTCAGAAGCTTTTTGGGAAGAGATTTTACTTGCTCCTCATTCAGATTGAATGCTTTAATGTTGGTGCACACTTCGATACACTTACCGCATGCGATGCATTTATCAAGAATTCTCTCTTTTTCAGCATTAAGATATTCTTTGAATGAACTATATTTCATAGTTTCCATAGATTTGCCTGGAGAAGTGTATTGTTAAAAACAAATGATCCCAATATTAAAAATTCCCATATAGCACGAGAAGGCAGGGAATGCAAATTATGTTTAGTTTATGTTTTAATGTTTGACATTATTGAAAATATTTCTATACTAATAGATGGAGTCTTTCAGTTATTAATTGTCTTGGTTGAGGAGGACCCTATGGCAGAGTGGAGAGTTCACCCACGTTTAGAATTTGGCATAAAAGTTATGAATAAGAACAACAATAAAACAAGCATGATGAAAGATATCTCAGTTGGTGGGTGTTTTATAGATGAGTCAGAGGAATTTGGTTTGTTACCCATGAACACCAGGGTACCCCTTACTTTCGAAATACCCGGGAAAGATGAGTATGAAGATATTTACATCGAGGTTGATGGAATGGTTGTCCACCATGGCAAAGGTGGGGAAGGTATGGGAATCAACTTTGTCATGATGGGATCTTATGCAGCAAATGTGATTAATGAATTTGTAAAGTCCTATCTGTAAAAATTCTTACCCCCTTATTAATTTGCGATCTCACACTCTTCTAAAAGATCCCTTGCAAGATCGATAGTATGTTGAGGATACCTATCCTGATGTTTGATAAGATTGAGGAGGTACTTTTTTGCTTTTGCTCCATTACCCTTTAATGATTCAAAAGCAGCAAAACGTACATTGAAATCGTCGTCTGCTAAAAAGTTGGTTAGAGGTTTTATTGCTACAGACTCTTCATATTCTTTTAGGGCAATGGCCAGATATTTCCTGACGGATGGGTTTTCGTCTTTTGCATAGGGAAGTATATCGACAAGCAAAGGAGCAGGTGCTAACTTACTAAGACCCCTCATTGCCATGGATCTAATCTTTGGATTGTCAGCATTCAGATAATAGATAAAAGTATCCTGAGATTGCTCATCTTCCATATCACCTGACATATAAAGAATAGAGGATGTCAGGGAATTTTCGAGATTGTTCTTCTCTAGTGCTTTTATTAAAGCAGGAGCAGCAACTTTCCCCATCTCCTTTACAATATCTATTATAGTTTGCTTGAGCAGATCGTCCTTTATGTCCAGATAGTCAATCAAGCGAGGAATGATGGATGGTCCTTTTTCAGAGAACTTTTTAATGACCATCTGTCTATAGTCCTCATTTCCCAGACTGGATTCTAATTCTGGCAAAAGTTCTTTTTCTTCAAGTACCGGTGGTTTTATAGAAGGGGAAATTGTTTCTTTGTCGGAAGTTAACTCTCCATCAGACCAGGATGCAATATTTTTATCCCAGGTAGATTTGGAAGAATCTATCCCACCACCGTATTTACCCTGGTGCCATAAACAATCATCTTCTCCTTTTACGGAATATCTGTCCTTTCCCTCTAAATCTATTAGTAATCCAATGCTTCCTGATTCCATTTTAGTGCTGTATTGTCCACTTCCCTGACTGTTAAAAGATCCGCATAAATAAGAATCGTTTCCCATTTGGTCAATAAGAATCCCCGTTCCTGAAGATCCGCTGGTTCCTTGAGCAAACCACTCGGCACTGTAAATATCATCTCCCTCATTGTCAAGAAGAAGTCCCTGTGAGAAATCATAACCGCAACCTTGTGAAACGCCCATGGAGGTATAGCAATCATCACCCAACCTGTCAATCAGCGCTCCTACCGTCAAATGGGTCCCTGTTCCCTGGGTGTATCGCCTGGCATGATAGATGTCATTGCCTCCATTATCAATAAGTAAACCGATGGCAAGCCAGTAGCTGGAGCCTTGGGAAAAATAGCTGCTGCTATAGTGATCGTTACCCTCATCGTCCCATAGAACTCCTATACCACCTGACCCGAAGTTTCTGTAGCCGTAGCCAAACCCTTGAGAAAAGCTATCAAAAGCCACATCGGGTTCTCTGAAATCAGGGTACTTTCCTCCTGAGAAAAAGCTGTCATTCCCCTGAGATTCAATTAAGAGTCCCATCCCTCCTACGAATCCCATCCCCTGATTAAGTAAGTTGCCGTGGTAGGAGTCATTCCCCTTTAGGTCACATAAAATTCCTGCTCCAAAAGCAGCAGCTCCCTGTCCCATGATATCAGCAAGATACCGGTCATCACCTTCTTTATCATAGAGGACACCCACCCCAAAAAAACCACATCCCTGTGAAAAATCCTGGGATAGATATCTGTCATCTCCCGAACAATCAATTAAGAAGCTTAGACCAAAGCTTCCACACGCCAGTGAATATTTTTCTCTGGAATTGTAAAGGTCATTACCTTCAAGATCAATAATAATAGCTGAAGAGAAGGGAGAAGAATCAAGGTCGGGGGAGATATTATGATATTCATCATCCCCACCAAGATCTATGATGAGAAATGCATTTGTGTTTCTGTAGTATGTAGGCTCTTTCCCTCCAATGATGACTTTCCCAAGAGGGGTATCTTCACACAGTATGATATCTCCGCCAAGCTCATTGTCTTCCTTTACTTTGTTGTTCATACTGATTGTTTTTAAAATTTCTGAGTTTTTTAAAAGGTGGTCAAGTGCACCAGCCACCATTAGGGATGCTTCGTAGAGTTGCTCTCGGTTTATTTTACTTGCAAGGTAAAAACTTGTCTCCTTCACGTATTGTTCTTCTCTTATCGAAGGAGATTTGGCAGGGACCTGAATTTCTTCTATAAACTCGATTTTATCTTTAATAATCATCTCTGAAAAATAAGTTTTTAAAAATCCAATCTCACTATGTGAAAGGGGTGAGAAAGCTTCATTGAGTTTTGTTTGAGCCAAACAGGCAATAGATAGAAATTTAAGGAGCTCATCCCTCGCATCTTCAGGAATGTTAAGTAGCACATCTTTAAACTGGTTATTCTCATCGATTGAGGATAGATCCTGAATGTTTTTGCTTTCTATATTAATTTCAAGTTCTTTGATAGCAAGAGATAACATTTTTTTTAAGGAAACCTTACTTTCTTTTATGCTCTTCGAAAGGTAACCTGAATATGGTTCAATCTTTAAAGGGTTGTCGAGCAGAACATTTACTTTGTCCAATCGGAAGTAGTCCTCATCTGTTATATAAGGATCTATCTTCAGATCACTTTCTGTCAGTCGCAGGTACCTAAGAAGTGTTTTTAGGGGATTCTGATTCGTTTCTTCTTTTAAAGACAAATGCCTTTTTTCATCTCTTTTAATGGGGGTAGTTTTTTTGTGAAAACATGAGGAAAAGATGATACAAGCAGACAACAAGACAAAGAGAACCTTTATATCTATTCTCTGGGAAAACTTGTGTGTAGTACGCTTAAGGTATAGATGAAGCTTTTTGCTTTGCATACAAGAAATACCTCTCGATAAAAGGTTGCGGTTGCGCAGCTCGTCCAAATAGATTGTCATTGCGAGTGAAACGAAGCAATCTCAGTTTGTATCTACGTAATCTAACGCACTGTGGATATGAAAGTAAAGAACGATTATTTGCCACAGATGTGTACTGATATTCACTAATAAAATTAGAATAATTTTCTTCGTGACACTTCGTGGGCTTAGTGGTTATAATTGTTTTGGTTGCTGTTCTGCTGTGGCAATGAAGAAATTATGAAAGCCCAGT
>CBDTTR010000189.1:0-4893 GCA_965363405.1 uncultured bacterium
AGCCCCTATTTTTATTTCCACTTTATAATCCCACCACTTGACAATCCAAAAACCATACTTATTCTTTAATCATAAAGGGAATAACTTATAGAAAGAAGGTGACTATTATGACAATCAAATGTATAGAGAAATGTAGCGAAGTCTGTCAGAAAAGGATTGGAACTACATTACTTACCCTTATGGGTATAATGTCTTTCACTGCAATAGTTTATGTACTCGTCAGCCTGTAGAGTCGTAAATTTTGCATAAATGGGAATTAAAAAGGAAATTAAGACAACCCCTCCTTAGATAGTGAGGGTTTTTTGTTTGTAAAAATAATGTTTTGCAACTGAGCTATATCTATTGTGAAAGGCCAAAATTTTCAATACTACCAAACGCATGTCATACTGAAATCTCTCTGAAGGTGACTTTCGATAGTGGCAAGTGTGAACTATTTTGCTCAATATAGACACCACTATTTTGTGGTCAAAGCTCTGTTTACACAGCTTTGTTTCTAAGGAAACTTTACTGATAATTGATCACAAAAAAACAGGAGCCAAATTAAGCTCCTGTCTTAGAAAATCGGATCTGATTATTAAATAATTTTGTTGTATGGTGATTGGTTAATTCTATGAAATTGAGTGCTTTAAATCACACCGAGATAACATAAAACTGTAGCCAAATACAAAATGCCAGTAACAAACCCAATTGGAGGAATAAAATTATCCAAAGTATCTGCAATAATTGCAGCTGAGAGATATTGATTGCAAACACGGGGTGTTGCTGTTGTTACTGCATCGAGTGTCCTGTCATATTGGAGAGGTTCAGAACAGTTCCAACCCAGAGCATTTGCAAGAATCTCTACCTTCTCTTCCGGGCTGATGTCTAGATGGGCTACATGTATGGTTAGCAATAAGGTTTCAGCTAAAGCCTCTTCCGTAGCAGTTGAATCCTGGCCTGCATCCGAGTTCTCATATGTATGGACAGGAACAGATAAAATCCCTAACACAAAAACACTCAGCACTGTCATGGTGAAAAACTTCATAGCAAGATGTTTTTTCAGTTTTATATAGCTCATTTTTGTCCCTTTCTCTTGTTAGATTTTTCACTAATACTATAATATAATTATGTTTGTAAAAGTATGACTTATGTCATACTTTATATACTTTAATGGACTAAAATAAACAGTTAATTATTAACCTTTTTATCAGTAATCTTATAATTCAGCTATGTTATCTGGCAAAAAGATTGTCAATCACAATTTAGAAAAAGCTCCACCTTCTCAGAAAGAGGAAAGGAATACCTTTCTTCCATTAGAATACAATTTTATTCTTTTTTTCTCAATGCCTTTTTATCCCGTTTGTAGAACATATAGAAAGACTACCTCCTTTCATGGACATCTGTCCTTAGGTTTGGGAAGAAACGTGTATCAACTTCATGACCCCAAAAAGCTTCGTTCAAGCTTTCTCGTTTCAAAAATGCCTATCACTTCATGGCTTTCCGAAGATGGTAGGTGGTACGAGTGGGATCCATCGTCAAAACATTTCCGCTATGTCCACTTATATGAGAAGGCAGAGGTCAAACGGACAGTCGTATTTTATATAGCATTAAAAGATTTCCCCCTTGGTAAACAGAAGCTGTATGAGAACTATTTTGAAAAATTGGAACGTGATTTTCAAAGAGGCTCTTATCATTTCAATTTACTAGACAATAATTGTTCGAGAGCTATAAATCATATTTTTTACAGGGAGGATTGGTTTAAGAGAGGCCATCTTGATTTTCTGCCGGTTGTAACCTTCAAACGTCTCGTTGTTGCATGGAAAAAGAGAGGCTTAAATTTCATCACAGGTTACCTTAATGAAAATCGCCTTCCTCACTTTAAACTGCATAAATTGTGTCTGGGAATGTTCACGCTTGCCCCTGATAGAGAACTAATCCACTGGCTCAACCATAAAGGAATGCATTCTCCAAAAACCATATGAGCTACGGGATGAATTCTACTAGAAAAACTACTCTCATCATAAAACTGGTGTGCCTATTTCTCTTCACTATCAGCTGTATTAGCAATGCAGGCGTTTCAACGAACGCAGATCTGCCTTCATTTGTGGCATTTGAAAGTGGACATGTGAGACCCCTCGTACTTTCACCAGATGGACAAAGGCTTTATGCAGTAAATACACCTGACAACCGTTTAGAAGTCTTTGACATAAAGGACTCAGAGCTAAAGCACCGCTTTTCCATCTCTGTTGGTATGGAACCTGTTGCGCTTGCTATTCCACATGATTCTGAGGTATGGGTAGTTAATCATCTCTCTGACAGTGTCAGCGTGGTAGCAGTAGGGGATGACAGCGCTCATTCCAGAGTGATTCGCACATTACTTGTGGGAGACGAGCCACGAGATATTGTGTTTGCCGGTGATAATAAGCATCGTGCATTTATAACCTGTGCTCACCGCGGTCAGAATAATCCCTATGATCCACAATTGACGCAACAAGGTGTTGGAAGGGCTGATCTATGGGTATTCGATAGAAATAATTTAGGTTCTTCCATGGGAGGGCAGCCTGAAACTATTTTAACCCTTTTTGGCGATACACCCAGAGCTTTAGCTGTCAGTCCCAGTGGTGATATGGTTTATGCGGCACCCCTTCATTCTGGAAACCAGACAACTGCCGTCGGGAACCTCAGTTCACTGCCACTTCGAAAAACAGAACCAACCACCAGCCCGTCAGGAGTAAACCAACCAGAAACGGCGCTTATTGTAAAATATGATGGCACCCGATGGGTTGATGAGACAGGCACAAATTATAGTGCCCAGGTATTGTTTATACTTCCTGACTACGATGTGTTTGCTATCGATGCAACTACTAAGCCTCCGCAACAAGTTATGACATACTGCGGTGTAGGAACCACGCTTTTTAACATGGTAGTTAATCCCGTGAATGGAAGCGTGTATGTATCTAATACTGAGGCCAGGAATCATGTGAGATTTGAAGGGTCTGGTGAGCGAGGCTCAACCGTCCGAGGTCATTTCGTTGAAAGCCGCATAACCGTTATCAAAGACGACAAGGTAGAACCTCATCATCTCAATAAACACCTGGACTATACTAAATGGTTAGGCGATGAAAATGACCGTCAACTGAGCATTGCCAATCCTCAAGAGATGGTTGTCACTTCTGACGGTGAAACCCTATACGCAGTGGCATTTGGATCAAACAAAGTAGTCCGATTTAATACCGAAGAACTTGAAAATGATTCCTTTATGCCAGACTCCTCTGACCAACTACTACTGAGCGCTGGTGGGCCAAGTGGTATTGTCCTTGACGAGGAAAGAAACCAGCTCTATGTATTTACACGATTCAACAACGGTATCTCCCTTATTGATCTGGAGAGCTTTTCAGAAAAGGAAAACATGCGCTTGTATAATCCGGAGCCTGCCAGCATTGTCGATGGCCGTCCCTTTTTATATGATGCTACGATAACATCTAGTTTTGGAGAATCATCGTGTGCTGGATGCCATGTTTTTGGCGATTTCGATGGACTCGCCTGGGATTTGGGAAATCCTGACATAGAGGTTGAAACAAGTTCTAATGAGTATGCAGAAGTTAATTTTCAACTACCAGAACAACGTCAAGTTCACCCCCTCAAAGGACCTTTGGTTACTCAAAGCTTACGGGGTATTGCAGACAGTGGTCCCATGCACTGGCGGGGCGATCGTTCCGGTGAGGATCATGAAGAGGGGGAAAGGGTCGAATCAGCAGCCTTCAAGGAATTCAATGGTGCATATGAAAGCCTGCTCGGACGAGAAACACCATTATCAGTTGAACAAATGCAAAAGTTCACAGACTTTGCATTACAGATTACCTATCCCCCGAACCCAATTCGCGCTTTGGATAATTCGCTCTCTACTCTCCAAGCTGAAGGAAAACGTATCTTTCACGAAGATAAGACAACAACACCTTTACTTCCCGTCATCGGACCAACTATGAATGTGTGTGTACAGTGTCATGAGTTAAACCCTTCTGAAAATAAGTATGGTACCGGTGGCAAAATGGCTAGTGTTAAAAGTAGTCAAGACTTTAAGGTACCGCACTTGAGAAACCTCTACCAAAAAGTGGGTATGTTTGGTATCGATTCGGCGTTAAGGGGTTTGCCGTGGAAGTTACCCCAAATTCGTGGCTTCGGTTTTGATCATGAAGGCACTCAAGATACGCTCTTTACACACTTTATGTTCGGTTTCGACTTGCGAGGTGGACAAACGTTTGCAAAAGAAGTGGGGGTGCCTGCAAAGGATATCAAAGCAAAGGCTCTTATTGCATTTCTTATGGCCTTTGATAATAATCTAGCACCTATCGTAGGGCAACAAATCACTTTGACCGCTGTCAGCACCAGTGCTGTATTGGAACGTATAGAGCTCTTTATACAACGTGCTCAGGTAGTAAGTCCAAGAGATGAATGTGATCTTGTGGTAAAAGGCACTCTAAACGGTGAAAGCAGAGGTTGGCTCATGACCCAAGGATCTAACAACGGTGCAGATACTATCTTTCAAAGTGACCATTTAGATCAGCATTACACCTATGAACAATTAAAACACATTGCAGAGAAGAAGGGACAGGAATTGACATTTACCTGCGTGCCACCAGGTTCAGGATTTCGCATCGGTATTGACCGTGATGAAGATGGTATTTATGACACTGATGAAACCTTTAAGGCGTATCCGCGTTGAATCCAAACAGGAGCTTAAGGATAGAATTTTACTGGGAATCCAAGAAATTAACGCTGAGCCTGTTGTTCATTGCTGGAAAAAATTCGATTTCGCCAAAAATAATACGTAAGCATTTTTATGATACTCTCTACTAGTGCAGTGTCTCGAAAATTCTGTGTTTGATTTTGGCAATTTAACTTGTTATCAAAAGG
>CBDTTR010000190.1:0-4887 GCA_965363405.1 uncultured bacterium
GCAGCAAGGATTTTCAAGCCGTAGTAGATGGCTACTGCAAATTCTGGGTTTAATTCCTTTCTATGATTCTTGTTGCCGATAACCTTCACATCATGAATCCGAACGTAGCGAAGGCCTTAAAGGAAAAAGATCCTTTGCCATTACAAAAAATCGCTGAGCGCTGCAAAGAAGCCAATGCGTATGCCATGGATATCAATCTTGGACCTTTAAAACGCAATTCAGAAGGTGTCATAAGGTTTGTGATAGAAGCCGTTCAGGATACCTTTGGAGGAAGGCTTTTATTGGATTCTGTTCAACCAGAAGTTTTAAAAGCGGGGATTGCTGCCTGCAAGAGACCTCCTATCATCAACGGTTTCTCACTGGAAGAGGCTAAAGTATCATTTATTCTTCCCCTTGCAGCCGAGTATCAGACAGAAATCATAGGCTTTCTCATCAACGAAAAAGGGCAGGTTCCCATAACTGCTGAAGGCAGGTTAGAAGTTGCTTCCCGACTGCTGGCAAAGGCAGAAGAATGTGGAATACCCCTGGAAAGAGTAATAATAGATCCCGTTCTGGTTCCTCTAGCCTGGCAGGATGGAACACGTTATAACCATGAGTTCCTGGAGGTCATTCATCTTCTTCCCCAGCTGTCTGAAAAACCTATTCGAACAATAGCAGGACTTTCCAATCTTGGTGCAAGCTCACCTGATAGAGCAGCAAGGGCGACAGTAGAAGCCACATTCATACATATGTTAGCTGCTTTAAAATTAGACTATATCCTAATGGATATTACGCACAAGAAAGCGCTTAACGCTTTAAATCTAAGTCAGTTGCTTCTGGGAAATAAGGTATTTGCCTGGGAAGAAGTTAAAAGCAGTTGAAATACTTTTGCATACTTGACCAACATCCATTGCATTTGAAAGTGTAAGTCATAGATTGCCTCATCTTAACCTGGGCAAGGTTCAGGTGACAAAATGATTGACCAATAGCATGAAGGCGAGGATCACAAAGAAATAGCCAAGCAACAGCACGTGTCCACGGCTCCAAAGCTGTTCCTGCTTTAAAAACCCACTGCCTGTCAGTGTATAAGTTTTAGCCCGATCCAAAGTTTGGGCACGTGTGACCAGGCTAATCAGAAAGGTCACTATCACGGCAACCAGCAGGCCAAATAAATTCCACCACATCCAAAAGATTTCTGGGCAGTAGATCCAAAGATAGAGGTTGAAACTCACTCCAGCCAATACCCCAGCAAAGATTCCTGCCGTAGTACCCCGTTTTGAAAGGAGACCCACCAGAAAGGCGGCAAGTATCGGACCGTAAAAAGCAGAACCGATTTTATTGATACTTTCCAAGATGGTTTCCGAGATATTACCCACTAAGAACGCAAAACCGGTGATGATGATTCCCCAGATCACAGTGACAACCTTGCTCAGCAGGAGGGTCTGTTTTACTGACAGGTCACGTTTTTTTTCAACGAAATCCCGCATGGTAGAAGCAGACAGGGAGTTGAGCGCCGAGTCTAGGGATGACATTGCTGCAGCCAGCAAGGCAGCAACGAGTATGCCGCGAACTCCCCAGGGCAAATACTCAAGGATAAACACCGGAACAAGAAAGTCCATCAGCCTGAGGGGAACCTCTGCCTGGAGCTCAGGAGAGGCCACGTATACAGCACCTAATGCCAAACCCAGCATCATATACAGCAATGTCAAGGGAAAGCGAATGAAGCCATTCAAAAAGAGCGACTTTTTGGTATCCTCCAGGGTAGCCACAGATAGTTCCCGTTGCACCTGGCTTTGATCGACACCATAATAAGACATATAGAGGAACAAACCGCCTATAAGGAAGCCCCAGAACGGTGTCTGTGAGCCATCGCCCAAACCCACTGAGGGATTGATGGTACGCCATCTCTCGGGTGGCAGGGCCTCTAGCACCGCGTTAATACCACCGGCAGTGTGTGTCGCGAAGCCAATGCATAGAACAATACCCAGCACGAGGATTAAAATCTGGATGACGTCCGAGTACACCACCGCCTTCATCCCGCCGATGGTGTCGTAGATAATGGTAACTACCCCCATTAGCAGAATCGTCATCCACATCGGTATGTCGAGAACGACGGTGAGGATGATGGCGCTGGCATAAAGAGCGACCGCACTCCCCAGTGACCGGCTGAACAAAAAGACACCGCTGATCAGATAACGCATCGACGAACCGAAGCGCAGTTCCAAATATTCGTAGACGCTAATCAACTCCAGCTTGCGAAAAAAGGGCAGCAGCAGTATAGAGATTGCTATTATCGCCAAGGGAACGGCCAGCTCTGCCTGCAGCCAGCTGATTCCACCGCCGGGCTTGAGTGCAACGAAGGCAGGAATAGATATGAAGCTGATGGCTGAGGTTTGGGTAGCCATAGTTGAAATGCCCACTGCCCACCAGGGAAGGTTGCGTCCACCGACGTAGTAGTCATCCTGATTGGACTGGCCCCTGCCCAGGAACACGCTCATGCTGATCATGCCGGCAAAATATAGTATGATAATGATCCAGTCAGGCGTACTCATGTGGAAGCATTCCGCAATAAAATGAAAATGTTTTTACTTAACCTTCTCACTATTGAATACGTCAAATGCCTCATCCACAGAAGCCTTATCATGAACGATTGCTCTTACTGCTTTAATCATTGCAACAGGAGCCTCTGACCGAAAAATATTCCTGCCCATATCAACACCCTTAGCACCACCTTGTATGGCATTGCAGGTAAGTGTCAGTGCATCTTTTTCTGGAATCTTTTTCCCTCCAGCCATGACAATGGGCACAGGACAACCTCTCACCACGTTTTCAAATCCCTCACAATAGTAAGTCTTAACCATATTGGCTCCAAGCTCAGCAGCGATTCGACAGCTTAAACTGAGATACCTGTCGTCCCTTACCATATCTTTACCCACGGCTGTTACTGCTAAAACCGGCATACCGTATTTAATGGCCTGGTTGACAACATCTGATAGATTTTGCAGGGTCTGTTTCTGGTGAGGTGAGCCGACATAGACGGAAACAGCTACTGCAGCAGCGTTAAGACAAATGGCATCTTCTATCGTAGTGGTAATAACCTCATCGGAGAGTTCATCCACTCGAGCCATGCTGTTGCCACCCGATACCCTGAGCACCATTGTAGTTTGTGTGTGAGGATCTACACATTCGCGCAGTACACCACGGGTAGGCATAAGTGCATCGGCATAAGGAAGAAGAG
Source organism: uncultured bacterium (assembly GCA_965363405.1). Lineage (GTDB taxonomy): Bacteria > Desulfobacterota > WTBG01 > WTBG01 > WTBG01 > WTBG01. The sequence continues at coordinate 3,218 of CBDTTR010000190.1, forward strand.
GCGCTATTGTTTTTCCCGGTTCCTCCAATCCTGAAGTAGGTCCCTGAAAATACCCATGGTCAACTGCCAACATCACGGTATGACCTGTTTTCGGATTAATTATTTGTGCTAAACGATTTGCCATTCCCCAATCCATTGTGCTTAACCTCCTTTCAATTGCTTAAGGTTTCACTATCCGTTTTTGCTTACCATTTTAGATTTTACTTTACAATTTTCTCTCACCTCTATCTCTGAGGCTCAATGATTACTTTTATAGAATCCTGAGCCTTTGCGACAAGCTCGAATCCCAAACCCGTTTCAGCAAGGCCCATCCGATGCGTAATCATATCCCTAACTGATACTCTCCCTGCCTGAATTAATTTCAGTGCGGTCAAATGGTCTGCGCGATCGCCTGCGTAAGACGTAGTAAGTGTTCTATCATTCCGCCAGAAAAGCCCGTTTATTGAAAGAGGAATGGTAACATCCTTATCTGTCGGAGCAAAAAACAGTACCGTTCCTCCCCGCTCTACAGATTGCAATGCCTGATTAATGGCCGAAACTGCCCCTGTACAGACAATTATACTATCTGCTAATCTTCCGTCATTTACTTCCCTGAGTTTTTCAGGCACCTCTTCGTTGGCGTTAATCACACGATCAGCACCGAAGCGTGTAGCTGCACTCAACCTGTAATCATCAATATCCGTCGCAATCACCCTGGCTGCCCCCGTTATACTGGCCAGATGAATGTGGAGCAAACCACCAATGCCACTGCCAAGGATAAGAACAGTTTTGCCGGGCCCTACATGAGCTCTTCTCTGTGCCCGCAGTACGCAGGCAAGAGGCTCGATGAAAGTTGCCTCCTCAAAAGAAACCTCATCAGGCAAAAGATAAACCCCACGATCTACATTGAGGGCGGGCAACCTGAGGTACTCGACAAAACCACCGGGATCAAAATTAGTTGTACGTAGAGTATCACAAGCTGTGGGATTGCCACCTAGACAATAATGACAGGTATTGCACGGAACATGATGGGAAGCAGAAATACGATCTCCAACTTTATAACCACAAACCCCCTCCCCCACTTCCACAACAACGCCGGCAATCTCATGACCCAACACTAGCGGAGCCTTATGAACACGATACCATTCCATTACATCACTGCCGCAGATACCGCTTGATTCCACTTTCACCAATAACTCACCAGGACCAATTTCCGGGGTTGGCATCTTTTCAAGCCGTACATCTTTATTATTATAATACATGGCAACGCGCATTCAACACCCTTTACTGTTTCCTCATTAAACAGGAAACGATCTCTTGCTAAAATATTTTGTTCTCTCAGCAATGAATATATATTCTTACCCAGAGAACCCAATAAAATAACAATTTGCCTCATCTTCCTTGACATAGTCAAGCTTTGTAATCTCAAATTCAGAGTAAACAACCTGGCATACACCGAGAATAAATGAGTCACTGATAATAAAACCAATAATATCGAACTCATACTTCTTCTCTAAATCTTCGATGGCTGAAAACTCTGCATCAAATAAGATTCCCCTCTCTTCATATTCTCCCGAAGCAGTATCAAATCCAAAGAAATTCTCATTCTCAAAGGTTCCCACCAAAAACTCACCATCATCTTCAAACATGAAGTTTTCTATTTTGATCTGGCCGTCATTACAATAATCCCC
>CBDTTR010000191.1:0-4858 GCA_965363405.1 uncultured bacterium
TGATGCTAGATACTGGATCCTGGATACATTTATTAATTTTACATTTGTTGCAAGTGATCTAAAGTGACTAAAGTGAACTAAAGTTTTTGAATTCAGCCCTTTGTTTAAGATTTTAATTCCGCAATCCGAAATCATAAATCCGCAATCATCCAGTCCAGTATCTACTATCGCGAAGCCTCGTCGGTTTGAGGCGAAGCTTCGTTAGACACTGTATACTGGATTTTCAGAACCACTCTTCTTCCCTTAAAATCCCGCCTGTGATCATTACACCTGGAACGTCACCTCTTGCTACACTTATTGAAACTCCTTCACCCACAGCATTTGCAATCCTTGCAACTGCTTCATGCGTAAACCCGGGGCAAAGGGAAATAGCTTGTACGCCTTCTTTGTCAACCAGGTCCTTGCATACATTGACTGCTTGATCAATATTCATCAACTCAATCACTACTACTACAAGCTCCATTTTTGATGTCTTGATCGAAGCTCTGTGTTTCTCGGGATCACCATCAGGAGCCATAACGACAGATGCTGTTTTGAAAGCCATAACTCACCTCCTGTATTTCTTTCGTTTGACTGATATGGAATGAACATTTTGATGGAAATTACTATCTAGAAGAAATATCGAGATATTTAGATTATGCAATTTTTGTATTCTTTTCAAAATTGGTGTAGATTGATCTCAGGCGAGCTCTCTGCCGTTCAACACATGGAGGAATAGAAGCAAGATTCTCTCCTTGATAAGGATGCATTTTTGCAATATCTAAACAAATGTCCATACCATCTTCCAGATTGTTTTTGTATTCCTGTAGTGTTTTGATTTCTTTGGCCGTATAAGCACATTGCGACACCTGCGTTTCAAAATAATCTACATACATAGCTATTTCTTTTGCGAAAACGTGTGGACGCTCTGATGAAACCAGAGATGGTCCTCTTCCATAGATATGGTCAACCATTTCTTTTAGCGTATAGATTTTTTTGAACCATGCAACATTAGGACCTGGACAAATACATTGTGGCGAGGATTCCTCATCAGTAATACCCAGGGCAATAAGAGCACCGTTACCCAGTTGGTTGCAAATACAAAACTTTTCCACAACCACTTTGCGAAGCTTTTCTTTGTCATCCTCTGAAATCTCCATACGATCAATAGATTCAAGCTTTATTTTCTGGTATTGCCTGGAGGCCAGACAAAGAGGCTTATCAGTAAACTCATTGTTGAATGCAAGTAAGCCCTTGGGACAAGTAGAACCAGGATTGCCTTCTTCTATCATTCTGGCCGTCCACTTTTCTGATCCCGTATTGCGTATATTGTTGAATAAAACATTAAGGGGGGAAACGTTACTAACGTAAAAGTCATCTTCAGATGCCTTTCTTAAGAGCTCGCGCGTAGTTTTATCAACGCAAGTAGCTTCAGGAACCAGCAGAAAAGGACCTGCCCATCCCGTTTGATCTATATTGAATTCTTCCCTGAGTCTCCGCATTTCACCATTGGTTCCAATACCTCCTTGCACTGTAATAAGATACTTGGTATTTAAAGCCGATTCAGGGTATTTCCATCCCATTTTTTTGTAGTACTCCCGGATTAACGGTTGAAACTCATCAGCAAATAGTTTTCGCTTTTCCTTAAATTCTTTAAGGAGATAGGGGAGTAAATATCCATTAGAAGGGAAAGCGTGACCTCCGCAGTTGAGCCCCGACTCAATTCTGAATTCGTGGACCTCCAATCCTTTTTTAGCTAAAAACCTGCCCTGGATAAGTGCGGAGCGGAAGTCGCTTACTTTGAGAATTATCTTTTTTTTGATTTCGCCATTTTCGTCTCTATAAAAGTCAGGGAAACATGCCATATAAGTAAACAATCTCTGGTTAATTCCGGCTGAGAATACTATGCTTGACCTTAAGATACTGTTAGCATAACCCCTCAGAGCTGCTTTAGCATCGTTGAACTTATCACTTAAGGGTTTCCCCTTACTGTCAAAATTAGGTCTGTCCAGATTAACCATTATATTAACATCAACAGAGCCAGGTTGCATTCTATTTGTCAGGTCTTTAGCCAGTACATCTCTTTCATGTCCCTGTTTCATATTGAGAAACTTTTTGTAATTACTCTTCAATAGACTTTCTTCAGGTAATAGTTCAAAGTATTTACTTTTGTCATTCCCCTCAAAAAATGGTTCTTTCTTGATAGCATCCATTTTGATGCGAACAATTTTCCATACGGTATCCAGATAGGCCGTTATCCTTTTTGCCCTTCCGTCTTCCTCTTTTCTTGGGATTTCTAAATAGGGGAGGTTGAATCTCTGACAATAGTATTTGCGAATTGTTTCAAGCAAAATATCATCTACGAGCGAAACAACAGAAGAAATCCCGAAATGAGCTACACGTATAGGTGTATCAGCAGAGTGCCCCGTACCCATTACAGGAATATGAAATTTGTGGTAATATTCTCTCATTTGTTAATTTTGAAATTCACCTTAGCTCTGGTGCTTTTACATATTCAGGTGTGGGGAAATGTGGTATCAATTCCTTTTTAAAGAAGCATCTCTTACCACACTCAATTTGAAATTGCAAAACAAAAATGAGTGCTGCAAACGCAACGCAATCTACACATCCTTCAAGACTGTGTATTTACAAACAATCAATTCAAGTGGATTCAAAAGAGTTACTATGCCAGGATCACTAATTGTTTTCCAATTGAGCTTATTATAAGGAAGGGATTTGGGTACCCATGCTAAAGAAACATGTAGATGAGGCATAATATCCACCTTTTTCTCCCTGGTATCTTTTATCGTAGCAATGACATCTCCCTCATTCAAAGTTTTACCTCTAACAAAACCATTATATGGTTCAGTATGACCATAAATTGTACAAAGTTGATTTCCTTTACCATCACAGGTATCATGTATTAGAAATATAGATTTTCCAATATAATCGTTAATGATATTTGCAATTTCTCCATCGTATATCATAGGAATCTTCATTTTCTCATCGAGAGTATGATCCTCCCCATTTCTGTCTCTGTACAAACACAAATCCAACCCTTGATGAGGATTATCACGACTACCACCATCTCCCCACCATCTATTGGTAGAATTAAACAACATCCCAGGATGAAAAATCCACTTCTCAAACCCAGGTTCATCCAGGCTGTTATGCCCTCTCAAATATTCAGCAAATCTCGTTCTTGGCAATAAATATTCCAAAGTCATAAACGTCTTATATCCCTAAACGTTTAATTCAATCTGTAATACATGTGTTTTTCGGAATGTCTTTGCGAGTATAGTGAAGCAATCTCAAGAGGTTGCAGAGCCTGTTCTGAACCGCCTTTTTCTAATCAATAAATTTACACATCGCAGAACAAACTTCTCGTTCACCTGCATATTCCATAAGCTCTTGCCAGCGTTTTTGCGTCTTGCAAAGACTTTTAAAAGGGTCGTATTTTGGAATAGCATCACTTCTGGCAAGGGAAATATTATTTAATGCTTCTTCACTTCCCTGCTTGTCATTCTGGGAAAGAAATTCTTCAGACAACAAACGACAAGATTTTTCAATCTTCTCCTCAAGATCTCTCTTCAAAAAACAGCCAGGATAAGGATCAAATTCCTCAGGGATAACTCTGCTCATTCCCTTTATATCTTTTTGATTCCAAATCTTTGCGCGCTCGTAGACAAAACGATAGATATCCTCCCTCAACTGCATCCAGGTGGGATGTGTCTTCGCTGGGGGGAGGTGTTTGATGGATAATTGATTGTCCAAAAAGAATGTAAATCCTGACATCTTCGCATTTATCAAAAAGTCTATATCTTCTCCTCTTGGCACTTTGGGATCAAAAGGTACAATTGTAAAGAGATTTCTATGAATAACCATGTTTCCACCAAATACAAAAGGTGTCTCTTTTAATCTGGGTTCAGTCCCAATAAACTTGTCAAATGCCTCATTCATCCTGTCATATTTATCCCAGTATTTCATCCATGGTCGAAATGTTTTTTTAAGACGGTAGTCTCCATCTGGTTGAAGATAAAATCCCGCTACTCCATGGACAACATTTCCTCCTACATTCTTACCAATGAATTCTTTAGCTTTTGACATAAAGTTCGGGTCTTCAAAGACCTCGTCATCATCAATTAGCATCGCTATTTCTGAACCTAATATATGCGGAATAAACATACACATATTTCTAACATTTGAATATCCACGGAGTTGTATAAGGTCTGTGTATTCTTTCCTGCCATCGCTAATCAATACATCATGTATCCGCTTAAGATGTGAGTGCCCAAATAGCATCACATCCACTCCTGTAGCAGTTGATGCTGAATTAATGATGTTGGCAACCTTCTCTTCAACTTGCTTTTCAATATCTTCTGCAGTTGCAACAGCAATTATTACTAATTGAAAATCCTTGTCTTGCAATATTTCTGTACTATGTATGGCTCTGAGTAATGTGCCTTCACCATCCAGAGGTGCTGGATGATCGTATATAGCATCTCCTTCCTTCCAGCCATCCTTACTTTCCCTTGCCCAATATGATGGAATCACCATTGTAGCTTTCATATATATTCTACCTTTAACCCAGATTTTGCAATTAACCACAGCGTGCACAGCGCATAGAAATTCCTTCTCAAATCAATAAATCACACCTTTTCCCATAGTAAATCTCTGTGCACATTTTAATGAAAAACTTTCAGGTAGTAATTTTCTCCCAAATTTAAAAACATAGAGAAAAAATCGAATTTAAATATGTTTTTCTTTTTGCTATATCAATCCTCAGTGTTCTCTGTACTACAAACCTGCAACATCGTGTTTTTTTAGCACAGTTTTCGAGCAACTTACTTGACAGCTTCGCAAAAAGTCCAATTTGCCT
>CBDTTR010000192.1:0-4822 GCA_965363405.1 uncultured bacterium
ATCCGTTGTGTCAACATCGCTACTTGCTTCAATAGGGATGCTGGACGTACAGGCTGTCAAAGCTAAAGCCATCATAAAAAATGTTGATAGCATTCTTATGGATTTCATGTTCCCTCCCCTTGTTAAAATATCGCTTTGTCAAAGTTAAACATCAAAATAATACAAACAGTAAACAGTTGTCAAATAAAAACCCCCAGCATTTCTGCCGGGGGTTTTATTACTCACAAAAAAACTAACTCACTATTTTGAAATAACCACAAATTCCACTCTTCTGTTTTTAGCTCTTCCTTCTTTCAATTCATTGGAGACAAGGGGATCCGCTTCACCTTTTCCTACTGTTTGAAGCCTCTCTGCTCCAATACCTTCGGAGATGAGATGGTCCTTTACCGAGTCTGCTCTCTTCTGTGAAAGACCGAGGTTATATTCCGCAGTACCTATACTGTCAGTATGGCCTTCTATTTCTACTTTCATCTTAGGATTCTTCTTAAGAGTTGTAACAGCTACTTCAAGTATTGCTTTAGAATCGTCGCTGACTTTAGCACTATCAAAACCAAATTTTATGCCGTGAAGTATCAGCAACTCCTCTCCAACAATTGGACATCCATTTTTATCTACTTTAGTATCCCTTGGTGTATTTGGGCATTTATCCAGACAGTCCGGCACACCATCTCTGTCTGAGTCTATAGGACATCCATTTTTATCTACCTTACAACCCTTAGGCGTGTTCGGGCATTTGTCCAGATAATCAGGCACACCATCTCCGTCTGAGTCTATAGGACATCCTTTTGCATCTACCTTAACACCCTTAGGCGTGTTCGGACATTTGTCCAGATAATCAGGCACACCATCTCCGTCTGAGTCTATAGGACATCCTTTTGCATCTACCTCAACACCAATTGGTGTGTTCGGGCACTCATCTATGGAGTCAGGCACACCATCTCCGTCTGAGTCCAATTCTTCCCCTTTGCAGAGAATAAGCCCTAATGTTCCCCCAACAAGTCCACCAACAGCAACACCAACAGCAGCTCCTTCTCCGCTATCATTATCACCCTGGTTACCAACAGCAGCACCTATCCCGGCTCCTGCAGCAGCACCTGCAGCAGCACTTGCACATATACATTTAGTCCTTTTGGACATCGAAGCACATCCTGAAAAGACCAGCAATAAAATTACAAGCAAAACATGAGTAATTGTTTTCATACTTTCCCTCCTTTTTTAATACTATAATTATGGTTTATTAGTGTTAAACATTTACTGTTACTGTGCAGAAATAACACAAAGTTCCCTTAAACTGCATCACCTCCTCTTCACTTTTTATAGTTAAGAATCATATTATGTTTATTAAAACGATACTTTAGTGAACCTTAGGATCTATATTCGTTCCACCATGAAAAAAGGTTTTCCGGTTACATTTCAAACAATATCCGTTATTTATGCTGTTTTGTCAAGGGGAAAAACGAAAATAAATTTCCAGAAAGATAATTGCACTTATCGTACATGTTTTGCAATTGATTGTTTTAGAGAAATTGTTGATATTTCAGTAAATAATATGCGGCGTGTTTCAGGCTATCTTCTAACGACGCACCAGAAACAGCGAAAATATATCGCGATGATATTTTTCATTGCATCATAATGTTATTCATCCTATACTGCTCTCAGCTAAAAGCAAATTCATATCATTCTAAAGGTATTTACATCCTAAGCATAAATTAGTATTAAAAATAATGAGGAGTGAGGTATGACGGGTTTTTCAATAAAAACATTTTTTATTAAACCATCTCAAAAAGGAGTAGGGGATTTTGAAGACCTTATCAATAGCGATTATCAGATAAAAATCAGTAACTGGTTTAGTAGGGGCTGGGAAGTATTTAAGAAGGATGCAGGAGTTTCTATAGCGTTTTCTGTGTTAGCGGGAATTTGCTATATATTGCTAAGCAACATACCTCTTGCAGGCTTACTAGTCTGGTATCCCATTATAGCTGGATTCATCATTGTATCATTAATGTCTTTCAGAAACCAAACTGTAGAGTTTAAAAACTACTTCTGGGGATTTCGCCACTCTCTCCCTCTTCTTGTATTTACCATTGTTTCCACGATATTTATATTCATCGGGTTGCTTCTCCTTATAGTCCCTGGAATTTATCTGACCGTTGCCTATCTTTTTGCACCCTGTCTAATTGTTGAAAAGAATATAGACTTCTGGCCTGCAATGGAGATAAGCAGAAAGAAAGTAAACAAACACTGGTTTGAAATGTTTGGTTTCTCTATTGTCATCATTCTATTAAATATAATCGGGTGTCTTCCATTCTTTCTTGGACTCTTTATTACCATTCCTCTCTCAACATGTATTATTACTGTTGCGTATAAAGACATTTTCATGGAAGATAACCAAATAAATAAAACTACAGAGACCAACACTTCGGGAGATGATACTTTAATATAGAATGGACGCGTTCTGATAATTTAGAAAAGGAGGTAGTTTCTCTAATCAACTTACTTTTTATTAATGTTATGATGGAGGTGGACGAATGAGCGAACCGAAAAGCAAGAATATAACTTGGCATCACGGCTTGGTGGAACGAGGGGAGCGGGAAAAGCGAAACAAAAACAAAGGGGTAATTCTTTGGTATACAGGGCTTTCCGGTTGCGGGAAGTCCACTATCGCAAATGAAGTGGAAAAAAATATTTATGACAGCGGACATCATACATATGTTTTAGATGGGGATAATATTCGCTTTGGCTTAAACAGCAATGTAGGATTTTCTCCGGAAGACAGAACCGAAAACATCAGACGCATAGGTGAAGTAGCCAAATTATTTGTAGATGCAGGGATTATAGTTTCTACAGCATTTATCTCCCCATATCGTAAAGACAGAGACCGGGTAAGAAGCATTGTGGAAGAAGGTGATATGATTGAGATCTTTGTAAAATGCGATCTTGCAATTTGTGAACAAAGAGACGCCAAAGGACTTTATAAAAAGGCAAGGGCCGGTGAAATTCCGGAATTCACAGGAATCTCAGCTCCCTATGAAGAGCCGGAAAACCCGGAACTCGTTGTAGATTCCGGGAAGCATTCTGTAGAAGAATGCACAAACATGATCGTCGATTATCTTAAGAATAATAATTACATGTATTAACCCATCGTAAAGGGGCAAAATCTTAAAAACTGCCTTACTAAAATAATTACAAGTTGTCCCGCTTTAAGACATCTTGAGAAGACTTTCAAGAAATTCGTTCAAGAAGGGAAGACACTTAGAATTCAATTTAAAAAGTTTGTATAGCTTATGTTATCATAATCTATTCAAACATTACTACTCATGCCAGCACAGTAATAGTTTATAAAACGGTTGTGACCGACCATAGAAAGGAATCTTGTCCAGGGAAGGAACAAAAAAAACCTTATTACAATTGCCTGACCCCATGAAATTTACAAGGACAGGACATTAGGTGAGAAGTTTACATATAAATTGACATATGTAAGGTTTGGGGATAAACTTTACATATGAAAATTTATGGGTGTTAAAATCATGACAAAAAAAGCTTTTAAAGCGGGTGTGTATAAACAGCAGTATGGCTATAAAAGTTTCTCCCCAAACTTTATAAATGTACCAATAAAAATTTATGACAGTGAAATAAATGTCTTACTGGAAGATGCAACCAGGTTTTTAGGCGAATTAAACGCTTATTCCCTCCTTGTGCCGGATATTGACTTCTTTATCCATATGCACGTAATAAAAGAGGCGACAACTTCAAGTAGAATAGAGGGGACGAAAACAGGCATTGAAGAAGCAATTCTGCCGGAAGAAGAGATTAAACCCGAAAGGAAAGATGATTGGTCAGAGGTTCAGAATTATACAAGGGCAATGAATTTTGCAATTAACAAGTTGAAAGAGCTGCCTCTTTCCATGAGATTAATAAAAGAGGCGCATGAAATCTTACTTGAAGGAGCGAGGGGTAAACATCGCAACCCCGGAGAAATCAGGGCAAGCCAAAACTGGATAGGCGGTGCTACCTTAAAGGATGCATTCTTTATACCGCCGTACCACAGTGAGTTGCCCGAACTGTTGAGCGATCTTGAAAAGTTCTGGCACAACGATGACCTTATGATTCCACAGCTAATAAAAAATGCCATTAGTCATTATCAATTTGAGACAATTCATCCATTCCTTGACGGCAACGGCCGCATTGGACGCTTGCTTATAACGCTTTATCTTATTTCTAAAGGTATGCTAAGCAAACCAACTCTGTATTTGTCAGACTTTTTTGAACGAAACAAGGGGGTCTATTATGATTCCTTAACAATGGTGCGCACTTCAGATAACCTGGAGCAGTGGATCAAGTTTTTTCTGGTAGGAGTTGCAGAGACTGCTCAAAAAGGAAAACAGACATTGGGAAAGATCATCACTTTAAGGCATAAATGCGAAGCTGACATAATGAAACTCGGAAGAAGGGCAAAGCTCGGACAGCGATTACTTATGTCACTCTATTCTGAACCTGTCATAAGTGCAAAAACTGTGGTGAAGAGTTTTAATATTACCCATCCCCCGGCAAACAACCTTATCAGAGATTTCCAGAGAATAGGTATTTTAAAGGAACTAACCGGATTTAAAAGAAACAGGCTTTTTGTCTTTAGCGATTACCTTAATCTTTTTGTGAAATAACATGAAGCTAGACGGACTAAGCTAACTTCTTAATATAGATTCAAGAGAAGAAAAGGGGGAAAGTATTAATATTCATGCCAGGGCAGTAATATTTTGTAAAACGGTTTGACCGACCATAGAAAGGAATCTTGTCCAGGGAAGGAACAAAAAAAACCTTATTA
>CBDTTR010000193.1:0-4819 GCA_965363405.1 uncultured bacterium
TTTTTTTTAAAATCGATCACTATTGTAAGTACTTATCTTGTTAGCATCCTCTCTTTTCCTTTTAAACTTTGGGGAGGGTTGACTGATAAATCCTTAAGTAATAGATCAATTGGAAAAAGCCTTCTCCCTAAGGTAAATGAAGGGAAGAGCAGGGTAGTGCTGGTTCGAGATAGTGCAGTGCTTAACAATCATCACGAAGTAAATCTTACAATTGCTTGTGAGATGGTAAGTAAGGGTATGCTTAATCTAACAGGAGAATCCTCACCTGATCGAGCCTGGAAGAGCCTCTTCAAACCAAAAGATATCATAGGAATCAAGGTTAATGCACTGGGTGGAAAGCAGATTGCCACCCACTCCGGGATTGTAGAAGCTGTCATCTCGGGTCTAAAACTTGCCGGTATCCCTGAAGAAAACATAATCGTGTGGGATCGGCTGACCAAAGAATTGAAACGATCGGGCTATACTGAAAATAAATCAGGAAATGGAGTCAAATGTTTTGGAACCGATACCAATTACGATCGCTATCCAGAAATTGTGGGATCAATTGGTAGTTGTTTCAGCGCCATTATCTCTTCTTACTGTACAGCATTGATTAATGTTCCCGTGCTAAAAGACCATGATCTGGCGGGGGTATCACTCGGTCTAAAAAATTTTTATGGGGCTATCCACAATCCAAATAAGTATCACGATAACAATTGTGATCCCTACATTGCTGATTTAAACACCCATCCTTATATAAAAGATAAACTGAGATTGATTATCTGTGATGCTATTACCCTGCAATATCAGGGAGGGCCTGCCTATAAACCTCAGTGGGCTCTTGACAATCACAGTTTACTTTTGAGCCAGGATCCTGTAGCTATCGACCGGATGGGTACCAGACTAATCGAGGAAAAGCGAAAAGAAAAAGGGCTCCCATCTCTGAGGGAAGCCGGCAGGAACCCAATTCACATTGCTACAGCAGCTAAGAAGGGGTTGGGCATAGATAATCTCGACAAAATAGAATTTATTTACCGCAGAGGACGCTAAGATCGCAGAGGCAACATACTTGACGTATTCATAAAAAGTCTGTTTTCCCCTCCCTTGATGGGAGGGGATTAAGGGGAGGGGGAAATAGACTTTTTGCAAAACAGATAAGTTTAGTTTCTTTCTTCGTGGCCTTCGTGGTTATATTTGTTTTGGTTGCGGCTCTGCTGCGCTGCGATCTCTGTGGTGAATAGTTACAGAAAAGGTTCTCATGAATGATATTTATACCAGAAGAGATTTTTTTAAGTACGTTTCTAATGGCCTTTGCAGTATAGGAGCGTGGAAGTTCCTCAATCCCTCAACTGCTTTAGCTGCAAAAGAACCGCACTTAAAAGAGGTGAGTTTTTACAAGAAACTTCCTGATTTGAAGATTCAATGTGAGATCTGTCCCAGGAAATGTGAGATTGCTGATCTGGAAAGGGGTTACTGCGGGAACAAGGAAAATAGAAAAGGAAAATACTATAGTTTAGTCTATGGTGAATCCTGTGCTGCTCACATTGACCCCATTGAAAAGAAACCCCTGTTTCACTATCTTCCTTCAACCAATGCATTTTCCATTGCCTCTGTCGGGTGTAATTTTGAGTGCAAATTTTGTCAGAACTGGAGGATTGCACAATACCGACCGGAACAGGTGGAAAGCTTTTACTTGCCTCCAAAAGAAGTTGTCTCGTTAGCGAAGAGAAAAGACTGTCCAACGATTGCCTACACTTATACTGAACCCGTAGTGTTTTATGAGTATATGTACGACACGGCTAAACTGGCTAGAGGCGAAGGAATTGGCAGTGTGATGATATCAAATGGTTTTATCAATGAGGAGCCTTTGATCAAACTTTGCAAACAACTCACAGGTGTGAAGGTTGATCTAAAAGCTTTTACTGATAATTTTTACAAGGATTATTGCAGTGGAGAGCTTAAACCAGTTCTCGATACCTTGAAGACTTTAAAGAAAGTGGGAATCTGGTATGAAATCGTTGTTCTACTTATTCCTACTTTAAATGACGGTGAAGGTGAGATTAGAGATATGTGTCAATGGATAAAAAAAGAATTGGGAGTTGAAGTGCCTGTCCACTTCTCTCGCTTCCACCCCATGTATAAGATCAAGAATCTTCCTTCAACTCCTGTTAAGACGCTGGAAAATGCTCGTAAGGTTGCAAGAGAGATAGGATTACACTATGTGTATTTGGGAAATGTAACAGGTAACGAAGGTGAAAACACCTATTGTCCATCTTGTGGGGAATTGCTCATCAGGAGAATAGGATACCATATCATTAAGAATGTGATTAAAGATGGCAGATGTCCAAAATGTGGGCATATGATCCCTGGTGTTTGGGAAAAAACTTAGCAAGTATTCACCACAGAGAACGCAGAGATAAATTATTCTCTTTTCTGCAGGAGGTAAATTACCAGTAGAAGGCCGCTCATGAGGTTAAGCACTCCTGTGAAGAGACAGCTATTTAAAGTTCCCGAAAGAGGTACTAAGAGAGTTCCGGTAAGGAGGGCACCAAAACATGCCCCCAGGTGATCGAAAGAATCTACCCACCCTGCAACAGTTCCTACTTCCTCATGATCAATAAAAATCCTGCTCACCAGGGGAAATTCCAAGCCTGTTAACAAGCCGGCTCCCACAACTAAAATCATAAAGAGGTATTCCAGACTGATGGTTGTGCTAACACTTATTACCGATGAGAACAAAGTGATAATATGAGGCAAGCTAAGAGAATAGATGCATATGAGGAACTCAATTACGATTAGGGTCCTGATCCAGTTCCTTTCTTTCCCTGAAATGAATTGATTCATGAGATACCCACCCAGGGATAGACCCAACATAAATAGTGCCACAATCAATCCCACTTTGTTGTAAAGGTAACCATAGATATTCTGAAAGGCAAAAAGGAGGATAATCTCTAAGGCCATTCCTGCAAAACCTGTAGTGGCTATAGCCAGCAAACCGTTAAATTTTAGATGGTGGGGTAACCTGTCTTTTTTGAGCAGTACATAGATTATCCTTATAAGAAACAGGATTGCCAGAGGGAAGACGAACCAGTTTAAACCACCATGAGAAAGACGTTCAAAAATATTCCCCTCACCCCTTTTACCAGAGAAAATTTCCCAGAGAACCAGATTGTAGAAATAGATAATAGGGTGGGAGTCCGTGTTAATTCGCACACCTCTCTTTTTCTCCAGAGACTTTTGAATGAACTTTACCCTCTCTTCAGGTAAAAGCATGGCAAAGTGATATGGTGTAAAGTAGTCGGATGAGATGTGCCGGTTTTGATATCTTTCTGCCAGAACTTCACTGTCTGAAGTTATCACACCGGGTATAGATGTAGCGAAAAAGTAATTTTTACTTCCAGGAACTACGACGATATAGGGAAAAACCTTCCTTAAAGTATGGTAAAGGGAACTTGTGTAAACCCCAACTTCTTCACCAATATAATTGACTGCGGATGTAATCCCTGTTGTTATAATCCCACCATCATTAAGTATCTCTTTGACTTCCTCAAAAAACTCAAGAGTATAAAAACGATTGAGCATTGCGGTAGAAGGATCAGGAATATTTAAAATTACCATGTCGTACGTCTCTTTCGCGTTTTTTATATAATACCTGCCATCAGTGGAAAAGACCTCGACTCGTTTATCCTTCAGGGCATTTCTGTCCTCTTTTGGCAAAAAAGGAAGACTTGCCTCAATCAACTCAGGATCAAGCTCGACATAATGGAGCATGGTTATCGGATGCTTCAACATTTCTTTCATTGTGCCTGCCAAACCTCCACCAACCAGCAGAACCTTACGGGGAGAGGGATGGAGGGTGAGATTGAAGTGGGCAAAAACGGCAGATTGGTAGGGATCAGGGAAAGACAGCATATACTGGCCATTGCTGAACAGGCTATATTGATCTTCTTTTTTAGCAACCACAATATTTTGATATATTGAATCGAGAGAGGAAACCATCTGTAACCGGTTGTGATATGCTTTCCATCTTTTTTGTATAAGAATATCATCGAATTTAGCAACATTCCCAGATGTTAAGAGATAACCCAGGAGCAAAAGGATGGTTGTCAATGTCGCAAGATAGATTCTACGAAACAATATGCCTTTGTGTAATAATAATAAAATAAGGCAATTTATTAAAATCAATAGAGAAATTGTGGATAATATTTCGTAAGGTTTGAAATGGATTAACAGGTAGAATGTCAGAACCAGACCACCTATGAGACTTCCCAACGCCTCCAGAATGTAGACCCTCCCTATCTGTTGAGCCTTATTTTTTAACCCGCTGGGAAGGAAATCCTGACATACTTTTTCAACGGTCAGTTTACTGGCACAAGGGAAAATTAAACCAATCATAAAGCTAAAGGGTAGTATGAGAAGGAAGGTGCTGGTGATTAGTGGAACCAGGCTGATGTATTCACCCGGTGGTATTCTTAAGATCTCTCTTATAACTCTAATAAAATAGATTTGGAAAAAAGGCACCACACATATAACTGCTTGAAAAACAATGAAAAATATCCATATTTCTTTGATTGGTTTGACTACTCTTGCACCGATAGATGCACCCAGTGAAATCCCGATTAGCCAGCTTGCGAAAACAATTCCCAGACAGAGTTCACTACCCAAAAAAACAACCATGAACTCTCTTACGAAGAGGACTTGTACAATTATTGAATAACTGCCTATTAAAATAAAAGCCAGAAGGGTTGATATTTTTTTCATGTTTCTTTATTCATGCCTCTTAAGTTTATTACGAGGAAGCTAATTTAACCCCTGTATTTTCTGGTAGAGGTGTTATCAA
>CBDTTR010000194.1:0-4723 GCA_965363405.1 uncultured bacterium
TGAATTAGACAGGGACAGGTGGTTCTCAGCCATCATACCGGGGTTCGAATCCCCGTAGCGCTGCTACCCTTATCAAACCACATTTGCCCTGGTTTTTATCTTGGTTTAAACATATGCTATTTTCTCATCGTTAGGCCAAAGTAGGCAGTTTTAATCAATTTCTGCCACCTATACGTCACCGATTTGGTGCGGAGGGAAAAGTTTGTTCTCTCTCATTTGAACCAAATTTTCCTTTGTGCTATAAATCAAAGCACCTTAACTTGAGGGAAATATGAACTGAGGGGGAAAAATGAATCGTTACCTGAAAATCATGTCTTTAAGTCTCTCTATTGCTCTCTTTTTTATTGGATGCACAAATCAAGACAAAATAGAGAGAATTTTTGAGAATGGCGTAGAAATAATTATATAAGTGCATAAACCTATATATTATACCGGAAAATCAAATTACTGCTTCTTCTGAAGATCTTCAAGCAGTTTTTTCGCCCTGGAGTTTTCAGGGTCGAGCTGCAAGCATTTCCTGAGATTCTCTAGTGCACTATCTTGATTTTTGGCGAGAATATAGGCTTCGGCCAGTGCCAGATATCCTGAGCCGTATGCGGGATACAGGGAAACATAATATCTGTACACATCGATGGCCTGCCTTGACATCTCCTCTCTCAAGTACCGGCGGCCATGTTACCCGCTCCATGCACATATAGGTGCCTTTTTCCGTGAACCACAGTACATCTTCGTGTCTAAACGATCTTGTTCAGTCCCACACTTCATTGACGGTCATCATTTTTGATGATAAATTAATTGCAAGTCTTTTATCTTAAGACGCAAGACTCAGGAGGAGGTACACATGTATCAGCCAGATATCAAAGGTCGCCGTTTCTTTCGGATATCAATTTTTGTGCTGCTAGGATTGTTGATACTACCAGCCATAAGTGACGCACAGGCAAAAAATATTGAGCAAGACCATAAGAGATTTTACCGCAGCGGCGCTGTATTAAATGTCAGTAAAGTATTAGCCTTCCATTCTTTTGGAAAAGGGTCGTCTATAAAAGAAGTCACAGTCAGATACAATATGATTCGTTCTGACTTAAAGGCAGATTGGATCTACAACGGACGGGTTATAGGCCATTCTCTGATGCCGAAAGGGTTAAAGAAGTCCATTCGTTTCACGTACAACCAACCTCTCCCTGGAACTGTTGCCGTGAAGTTCACAGGAGCAGAGGGACAGGTACAAGTTACCAACGTCAGTGCTATGGTGATTGAGAGAGGAGAAGGGGAAGTTCTTATAAAAGAGAGCGAGGTTGATAAACAGCAGAAATATGATCTCCTCTCTAAATTGATAAAAATCAGCCTCGCAACTAAACGCAAGGATTTTAAACTCGCTTATGAGATAAAAGATCATCTTATTCGCAGGATAATTGAGAAGAATCTGATAGATGAAAAGACGATTCAATCGAATATTTCAGAGAATAGTACGATAAAAATCCTTGCTAATAAGAATGATGTCACTCTATCCGGTCAGATAAAAAGTCAACAGGATGAAAAAATAATCATTAAAAACTTAAAAGAAGCAGCTCAGGAAGTAGTAGATGTAAAGCATGTCAAAACAGATATTCATGTTATTGTCCTTCCTGTGTATACGCTAATGCCTTTTGTGCCGAATGTCATCGGTATGGACGTGAGTGAAGCTGAAGAAATTATTTCGAAGAGTGGTTTTGTTAATAAAGTGGCATCTTACACTTCTTATAAAAGGGAGTATCAAGGACAAGAGAGTAGGGTAGTAAGTCAGTCACCAGAGGCAGGAAAACAATCTCCTAAAGGATCAGAGGTAAAAATCACGGTTTATAATCCCTCTACAATTCCAGTCCCAAATTTAGTCGGTGAACTCCAGGAAGTGGCTGAAGAGCGTATTGAAAAGAGTGGCTTTCTATCTAAAGTGGAATTTCATACAACTTATAATAGAGATTACCGGACTTATGATGACAAGGTTGCAGAGCAGTCACCAGAAGCCGGAATAAAAAAACCACAAGGATCAGAGGTCATCATTACAGTTTATATCCACCCTCCAGTTCCAAATGTGATCGGTAAATCCCAGCAAAAGGCTGAGGAGATTATTAAAAAGACCGGTTTTCTGCCCGAGGTTGAATACTTTACAGGTTTTTTGGAAGAGTATCAGGGTCAGGAAGGCAAGGTGGTGGTATCACAGAGGCCAGCAGCTGGGCCAGAAAGATATCAAGGTTCAAGTATTACCATTACGGTTTATAACCCTTCCATCCCCGGGGTTGTCGGCCTCTCTCAGCAAAAGGCTGAATACGATATTGAAAAAAGAGGTTTTCTGCCTAAAGTGCAAATCTATTCAACTTATAATAAAGAGTATCAAGGTCAGGAAGACAAGGTGGTATTCCAGTCACCTGAAGCCGAAACACAAGCACCTCATGGTTTAGAGGTCAACATTATGGTTTATAGCCCCCCTTCAATTCCAAATATGATCGGCAAATCCCAGATAGAGGCTGAGGAGATTATTAATGAGACCGGATATCTGCCCGAGGTGAATTACTTTTCATCTTATTTGGAGAAGTTTCAAGGACAGGAAGGAAAGGTGGTATTGCAGAGACCCGAGGCTGATAGAGAAAACTATCAAGGCACAAGTATTACTATTACAGTTTATAACCCTCCGACTTTGGTCCCGAGTGTTGTCGGCAAACCCCAGATAGAGGCTGAAGAGATTGTTGAAGAGAGTGGTTATCTGCCCAGAGTGGAATTCGAGACATCTTATAAAAAGGAGTATCAAGGTCAGGAAGACAAGGTGGTATTCCAGTCACCTGAAGCCGAAACACACGTACCTCATGGTTCTGAGGTTACAATCACCGTTTATTCTTATAGTCCAACTGCGGATTTAGAGATAGAGAGTATCAGTTACCAAGATCCATTGGTCGAAGGAGAAAAGCAATCTTTCTCCATGGTGGTGAGAAATTCTGGGGACGCGTCTCCGGAAAAGGTCATTCCTGATGTCATGCCAATATCCATAAGGGTCGGACTCTGGTACAAAAGACCAGGAGATAGTGACTGGGAGCAGTTCCAATTTCCCCATACAGGAATGATAGATATAGAACCGGGAAAGACCCAGACCTATTCTTTTCAAAAAGATGCCAGTAGATCTTTACCATCAGGCGATTACCTGATTCGTGGTTTCGTCGATGAACACGCCCAGCTTAATGATAAAGATGTCCAGAATAATAGAATGGAAAAAGAAATCTCAATTGAACCTTCCCCTATCTTGCTGAAGAGTTTCCCTGAACGGGCTGCTTGGGGGCAGAAAATCCTGCTGGAAATTGAAACAGGAAAAGACCTTAAGGATCCAGTACATCCCGTTTCTTTACGTATTAAGTTCAATGAAATGGAAGGGGCTATTGATAATATAGGAAAAAAGAATTGGAGGGAATATACCCTGTCAGCAGTTGTGCCTGAAGGAGCAACCACTGGTCCGATTTCAGTCTCCGGTTATGGTGTAACCGGACGGAGTAAGGATAATATTATCATCTTCGGCCCTCCTGCAATCACTAAGATTTCTCCTCAAGCGGCACCGGTTAAAAGTACAATAACTATCGAGGGAACCTATTTTGCCAATTTTTCGGTAGAAGAACGTACAGCAGTGGCTTTTGCAACTGATAGATCAGAAAGTGGTGAAAAACTGGTGGATGTGACTTGGATCAGTGAAAATGAGATCCGGGTAAAAGTCCCGGATGAAGCCATGAGCGGTCCTCTGAGTGTAAAAACTATTGTTGGAAGCATACAATTTAGCACAACCAGTGAAACATCTTTCCAAGTTCTCCCAAGGATTACCGGTTTCAGTCCTAAATCTGGTTATGCAGGAATTCAGGCTTGGATCAGCGGGACAAGTATTGACTTAGAAAGAAATCCTCGAGTTAAATTCAATGGTGTTGAGACAGAAATAAAAAAAACCTCTGGCAACACTTTGGAGGTTGTTGTTCCTGAGGGTGCATCTACAGGTAAGATTGAGATACGCACCGATGGAGGGATTGCTTTGAGCGAAGAAGATTTTAGAGTGATCATCGGTCCTACTATAAACTCCATTTCTCCTCAACTAGGTCCGAAGGGAACCATTGTTACTATTAAAGGGGAAGATTTGGATGTAATCACAGGTGCTAGTCTTATTTATTTTCCTTCTGGTGGAGGAAGTGGATCAATGCTGATAGAAATTGTAGGTACTCCAACCAGAGAACAAGCGCAATTGCTTATCCCCATTACCATTGAAAACTGGGGCGAGATTTCCGTCAATTTCCGCAATCGCTATTCAAATAGAGTTAGATTTGGAAACACTTCTATATATGATGCAGATTTAGGAATAGAAAGTATTCAGCCTCAGTTTCCGTTAGTCGAGGGAAAGAAACAGACTATTAACCTTATCGTGAGGAATTATGGTGATGCATCCCCAGAAATGATTAGGCCTAATATTCCTGAGGTTAATATAAGGCTTGGTCTCATGTATAAAAGACAAGAAGATACAGAGTGGATGATATTCAAAAATATTCGTAGGGACCTGATTGAAATAGAACCGGACAAATCACGCACTTTTTCTTTTTCCTTAGATGGCAGCAACTCTTTGCCAGGAGGGGATTATATCTTTCGAGCTTTTGTTGATGATTGGGAGCAATACAGAGATAGTAACTTTCAGAATAATATGCTGGAGAAGAGAATAACCATCGAA
>CBDTTR010000195.1:0-4697 GCA_965363405.1 uncultured bacterium
AACCCAAATCATTAAACTGTTTAATATTTTCTTTGGCAATGCGATCATATTCTTTAGCGCCCATTCTGAGAAGAACACTGCCGCAGCATTTCTCCTTTGTTCCAAGCGTACCAAAATCAACACCAGCAGCATCTAAGATTTTGACTGTGTTTATGGCAACAGGTTCTACATTGACATCGTAAGCACCTGTACAGCCTACAAAGTAGAGTACGTCCGCTTTTTTTCGTGTGATATCTTTTGGCTCACCCGCGATCTTCTTTTTCCGTTTGGCAACTTTTGCCCACCTGGTTCGTGAGCTTCTTGGTTGCCCCCAGGGATTGTCATAGGATTTTACGCTTTGAATGAGGTTTTTTTGTGGTTCAAGAGGACCGCATCCTGCAGCAACTACCGATCTCCTGATGCTTTCCCATAATTCAACGGTATCAATCTTAACAGGGCAAACCTCATAGCATTGCCTGCAGGTGCTGCACTCATATAGATCTGCAACAAACTGCTCAAGCTTTTCTTTGGTAACTTTAGGACGACCAAATATTTTTGCCCAAAGTCCATGTTGGGCTTTTATGATATCTTTGAAAGCTTTCGCACGCCCTCTGGGAGTAATTCCTTCCCTTTTGTCCTGCTCATATGCGGGGCACCAGAGTGAACATTCACCGCACCTTGTACATGCATCAAGTTCCATAAGCTGGCGCATGCTCAAGTTGTCAATGTTGATGGTGGGGGTGTTCGTATCATCTGGTGTGGTTTCTGTTGTTTCAGTATTTTCTAATTTTTTATCGTGATCCTCCATAATTATCTCCTAATCCATTTTTTCAGAGGCGTCCAGGGCTATTTCAACGGGGCTAACAAACACATGAAACATTTTGCTAAACGGGATGTAAGCTAAAAATACGAGTGATATTAATGTGTGAATCCAAACAATTGAATAATAGTTGATGGTTAAAGACGGCATTGACCTTATTAATGAAGCCAGGGGGCAACCAATAAAGGAATATCGCATGTAAGGTTCAAAATCTAAAGCTGCCAATCTTTGTGCTTCAGAGAAAAATCCTGTAAGGGAAATAAATAGCAGGAAGAGAATTGCTGTTGTATCCGATGCTATGGTGTCAAGCTGTTCAGCTTTAAAAATATACCTCCTCAAGAGGGCAATAGCGATTCCAATAAATAAAATAAGACCCCATAAATCGCCCCACACGTCGAGGATTTTCCTGCCGGGACCCAGGAATATGTATTGAGTAAAGGAGAGGTTCGGGGAAAGAAAATGACTCATAATTGCAAGAAAAGTTGTGTGGGCAAGTAATCCCAGGAAACCCCAGAAAATGCAGAAATGCATTACCCATCTTACGATGTTTTGTTTAAACAACTGCACCTGTAAGAGGGCGTCCAGGATGAGTGCTTTAATCATGGAGCCGTAATGGAGCTTATGATGGAGGCTTTTTGCCTTCCCTTTTCTCCACAAGTAAATATTGGTGTATATTCCGACCAATAAAATCATTAGAGTCAAAACCGTTAAGGCATAAAGCAGTGCAGTTGCTTTAAAGTACATATGCATTTAATTTATTCCTCCATAGCTTATGGTTAATATGCGCTCTTTAAAATAAAGCGATAAAAAAGAAGCAGTTAACTTTTTTAAAAGATTAAAAATCTCCTGAGCAGAGCTTGTAGTATCTACTTTTAGCATAATGTTCTTTTTGACAGCTCTTAAGAGGAGAGTTAATTTTTCAGCCATATTCAGGATAACATAGAGTTCAGTATCATTTCCACAGTTTTTAATATTTATTTTATTCCATCGTGACCAGATAGCCTCCAGGAATACGCTGATCTTTTCAGGATTGTAAACTTTATAACCGATTTGCCAATTTATCTGTTCTCTTTCAAGTGACAAGGCGACGATCCTGCAATTGCTGACTTGAGATTTGATGTCACGCCAGAGGGTGAGGAGATTTTTACATCGAGATGTTTTGTTCGATTGTGTGGAGAAGGTAACGTTACCATTACTCTCACCTATTCCCTGATAAATCATATCTGCAATCAGTGTATTAGCTTTGAAATAGTGAGGGTGTTCTAAATGAGGGCCAAGAAGAAAGAGATGTCCTTTGCCCATTTTTTTAGTAATAACGGCCGATTTGCCAATCAGAGTATCATATGCCAATTGTTGATCAGCCAAAAAAAGTGTCTGGCTGGTAAAGCCGGTATAACTTGCAAGTGTTCTGGCATTTTCTGAAGGCAAAAATGCAGGGCCACCATAAATAGGTGCTATCAATTCTCCATTATGCTCAGGGAAAAAAGAATCTGATAAGCTAATTTTTACTTCTTCCCTCACAGGGTGAAATACGTATTGACATCCATAAGAAGTGCAGAATTTTTCTGGCAATTTAAGTGGTTGAGGGAGTGTTTTAGTGAGGTTGCTGATTCTTACTGAAGCAAAGTTGAATAGGTTTAAAGGTGATAGTGATGATTTAAGGGGGAGATAGGCACCTGCACAACTACCAATGTATAAACCCCCTTCTTCTAAGAAGACTCTAATATTTTCAGCCCCTTCTTTACCCAGGCTTTCAGCAATGGCGAAGGTATCGCCACCCGATACCAACAATACCTGTAAGTTTTTAAGTCCGCCATTTTTGATGTGTTGTTCATCCACAAATTCAATATCAAAGAAGCCCATTGAATCCAGTATGTCAACAAACCAGAGCCAGGAATGTGAAGCTCCAGCTCCATTGTAGATGCCTATTTTAGGGTAAGGAAGCTTTTTGTAACTACCGTTGATTTTTGCAGGTTTACTCAATGCACTATTCGTATTGATAGTGATGTAAGGTTGATAAATATCATTCTTAAGAGATTCGTTTTTGCCTTGTAACATATAAGAGAAGTCAGTGCGCTGCAAAATGTTATATGGTTGAAAGTTTTTCAGCCAGTTGATAAGCTTCTTTCAGGCTTTCATCTTTGTTTTTAATATCCCCTTTGTCTCGAACACCTGTTACCTGAAGTTTACCGAGGATGTTCATCTGGAAAGTGTTTTTCAAAACATGTTCCATTGCCTTAAATGGAATGTCGGCGGTAGACAAATCTGCGGCATCATGAACGAGAGCCACCACAACATTCTTGCCTTTTCCCCGATTTTCTACTAAGACATTATTTTCCAGATCAACATGCATAAGAGGAATACATCGTTCGAAAAAGACTGTCAGTTGTGAGGTGTAACTTGCCATATAAACAGGCGAAACAAAAAGGATGAGGTCGCTAGACAACATTTTCGATATGAGTTGATTCATATCATCCTGGAAGCGCGTGCAGTCATTGGGGTTTATCCAGCAGTTTTTGTAGCAGCCCTGACAGGGATTAATTGTATGATCATAGAGATATATTTTTTCTGTGTCGGCCCCCTTGCTTTTTGCACCTTCCAGAAAATGTTCTGCAAGGATATCGCTATTCCCATTCTTACGAGGGCTTGCAACAAAGGCGATAACTTTCATAATAATCCTCCTGTATTTGAAGTGATTTAATGTGATCTTAAGTGTCTAACTTAAATCATAAAAATACCTTTTTTTAATTGGTTAAATAACTTTGCTTAAGCTATGCTTAAACAATTGGATAACGGAAAAATGAACAAAGGCAAGTATGAAGTTAAAAATGAGCAAGTAAGGTGCATAAATTTTTATAAGCTTAGCTCACTTAAGTTAACTTAAAACTTTAGTCGCTTTATTAAAACTCAGGTAGATCCTTTAATGTGGCATAGGAGAAAACGGGACCGTCTTTGCATACATAAAGGTGTCCAACATTGCACCTGCCACATTTTCCGATGCCACATTTCATCCTGTTTTCCATAGTAGTGAAAATCTGTTGATCAGAAAAACCAAGTTCAAGAAGGTTTTTAATGACAAACTTTATCATCACCACAGGCCCACAGGTTATAGCGATTGTATTATCTGGGAGTGGTTTAACCTCGAGGAGATTGGTGGGAACAAAACCTACAAATCGAGTCCATCCTTCTTCCTTTATGTCAATAGAAAGGTGGACATTCACATCATCACGTTTTTCCAGCTCGAAAAGCTCTTCTTTAAAGCAGAGATCGTTTGTGGTACGGGCACCGTAGATAATATCTAATTTCCCATAGTCTTCTCTATTGTCAAGGATATATTGCAGGATAGGTCTTAGTGGCGCCTGTCCAATTCCTCCACCGATCGTAACAATATTCTTGCCTTTCCAATCATCGATGGGAAATCCATTCCCATAAGGTCCTCGTATGGAGATGGTATCACCTGTTTCGCATGCGTGAAGTGCTGATGTTACCTTCCCTAATTTCATAACGCTAAACTCGAGATATCCCTTTTTGGTAGGTGATGAAGCAATAGATATCATGCTTTCACCTGTTCCCAAAAGACCGATGATAGCACATTGCCCGGGCCTGTGGTTAAAATCATGACCATTTTGCAAGGAAACTTGAAAGGTTCTGATTGGCCTTTGTCCTAAAGCTTCGTCTCTCACATCTGTGATGTTAGCTATTTCAGGAATATAAGGATTTTTCATTCTACTTCCTTAATGGCTGAAAGATTTTCAATAAGGTCTACGTTAACCGGACACAGGGAAATACATCTCCCACATCCTACACAACTGGGGACCCCAAAATTGTCGATATTGAATTTGAATTTGTGATAAATCCTGTTTCTTAATCGTTCAGTTCTGGTTGGTCTGGGATTGTG
>CBDTTR010000196.1:0-4650 GCA_965363405.1 uncultured bacterium
AGAAATACAAGCAACTGCGGAGTTAAGAGATGAGATTTGCATCAAACATCAGATTCCGATAAAAGAGTGCTTCTTTTGTGACCCTGTTTTAAGAGATCAAAAGCGGTTATGGTGCGGGGAGCACGAACGTTATGAAGACCGCTGTTTTATCTGCCGTCCGGAGATCAAGGAAGCGGATCGCCTGTGGTGCGAAGAGCATAAACTCTATGAAGATGAATGTTTTCTCTGTCGTCCGGAATTGCGTGAGGGGGATAACCAACTTAAGGGAAAAGATGAGGAAAATTATTTGATAACCAAAGACACAAGTTTATCTTCCAAAAAACTACAATGTCCAGAACATGGAGTGTTAGAAGAGGAATGTGGGATCTGCCATCCTGAACTGATTGACACACTTTTAATTGGCCAGGGCTTGAAAATACGTCTTGAGTCACCTGACGCTGCTAAGAAAGCAGGTATCATCACAGCAATTCCCACAACGGATTCACCGCTTGCCAATCTCGTTGTTTTGGGTAAAGTCACCTATAATCGGAATCGATTTGCTCGCATAACACCCCTGGCTACAGGAATCATTCTAAAAGTACTGGTTGATGTGGGCAACTCTGTCTCAGAGGGTCAACTACTGGCCCTACTAGCCTCTCCTGAGATTTCCAGAGCAAAAAGTGATTATCAGAGTGCTCTAGCAAACGTAGCTTTGAAGAAAGTTGTCTATGCACGTGAAAAAAAGCTTGTAGAAAAAAGGATTTCCTCACAAGAAGAGTATGAGCAGGCTTTAGCAGAGTACCAGGTGGCAAAAAGCATTAAAGATGCGACATGGCAGCAACTACTGAATTATGGATTAAAAGAAGAACAGATTCACAGATTAGAAGAGAAAGAATCAAGCTCTTTCTACCTCCCAATCATTTCCCCTTTTTCAGGAACTCTTGTCAGCAGAAATGCTGTCGTTGGTGAGGCTGTCAAACCCGGCGACAACCTGTTTGAGTTGTCCGATATCTCATCAATGTGGATAGAACTTTCAGTTCCGGAAGACAGGTTGTCTCTAGTTAAGGTTAACGACCCAATAGAAGCAAATTTTGATGTTCTACCGGGAGTAAGTGTGCGTGGTCGTTTAGTCTGGTTGTCTTCCAGCATTGATGAACAAACACGAATGATGAAAGCTCGTGCGGTAGTTCCGAATAGTGACACGTTGTTGAAACACGGAATGTTTGGACATATAGCGCTCTTATCCGAAGGATCTTCTGAGGTGATGTTTGTTCCGGCGGATGCTCTTCAGAATTTGGATGGGAAGCCCTTCGTTTTTGTAAAACTGTCAGATGATCTTTATGAAGCTCGCAGGGTCAATGTAGGAAGAAAAAACAGGGGAAAGCTAGAGATTCGGGAAGGTGTTGCTCACCACGAAGAAATTGTTGTGAATCACAGTTTTACCTTGAAATCAGAGTTCCTCAAATCCCGTCTTGGTGCAGGATGTGTGGATGAGTAATTTTTAGGAATTTTCTTATGTTAAACAAAATCATTGAAGCCTCTTTGAAAAACCAGATGCTTGTCTTACTGTTACTTGCAATAAGTCTCGGGATGGGCATTTGGGGTATGTTCCACACGGCTATAGATGCATTCCCTGATACTACACCTGTGCAAGTTCAAATTAATACCGTCGCCCCGGCTCTTAACCCTGAGGAAATCGAGAAACAGATAACACTACCCGTTGAACTTACTATTTCTGGCCTGCCGGGCCTCATTAACGTACGCTCAATTTCAAAGTTTGGTTTCTCACAGGTGGTTGCTACTTTTAATGACGAAACTGATATCTACCATGCCCGCCAGTTCATTATGGAGCGTCTTGGAAGCGTTGAGCTACCCGAGGACATAGAACGTCCACAACTGGGCCCTATTTCTACCGGTCTTGGCGAGGTTTTTCATTACACTGTCCGGTCTACAAACCCCGATCGCACTCTCGATGAAATCAGAACTTTACATGACTGGGTGATCAAACCTGAACTTCGGAAGGTAGCAGGAGTCGCTGAAATCAATTCATGGGGTGGTTTTGAGCGACAATACCATGTCGTTGTATCACCTGAAGACATGGTAAAGTACAACCTGACCCTGGATGATGTATTTGATGCATTAGAGCAAAACAATCAAAATGTCGGTGGAGGTCAGATCATCTCATCCGGGCAATCGCTTCTTGTTCATGGACTGGGGCGTGTTACCACTATTGAGCAGATTGAAAAAATCGTCATCAAAGCTTACGAAGGAACCCCTATCTATATTAGTGATGTCGCAGACGTTACAATAGGACATGAAATCCGCAGGGGTGCGGTAACAGCACAAGGAAAGGGAGAGGTTGTTCTAGGACTTGGCTTTATGCTGATGGGTGAAAACAGTAAGAAAGTTACAGAAGAATTGAAGGTGCGTTTGGAATCGATCCGAAAATCCCTTCCCGATGATGTTATTTTGAAAACCGTTTATGACCGTACTGAATTAGTTGAAAAGGTCATCAGCACAGTAAGACAGAATCTGATAGCAGGAGCAATCCTGGTAATTGTTGTATTATTTCTACTCCTAGGGAATCTCCGTGCTGGTTTGATAGTTGCCCTCTCTATTCCTCTCTCTCTGATCTATGCTTTCTTAGGCATGTATGAACTGGGGATCGCTGCAAGCCTTTTAAGTCTGGGAGCAATGGACTTTGGGATTATTGTGGATGGTTCTGTAGTGATGACAGAGAATAATATGAGGAAGTTAAGTGAAGAACAACATCGTTTGGGAAGAACTCTAAAAACGTCTGAGAGGCTTCAACTTATTATAGATTCTAGCAAAGAAGTCGTGCGTCCAATTGTATTCGGCATGGGTATTATCCTCATCGTTTTTTTTCCAATACTTACTCTTGAAGGTATGGAGGGGAAGATGTTTAGACCTATGGCATGGACGTTTATCTTTGCCATGGTTGGGGCCTTGCTGATTGCTGTAACACTTTCCCCGATTCTTTCTTACTACTTTCTTCCAAAAAAAGAGCAGAAAAAGGAAAATGTTATAGAGCGGTATGTAAAAACGGGATACAGTTTCCTTATTTCTAAACTACTACACATGAAAAAGGCACTATTTTGTTCGGTTTTAATCTTACTGGCAGTAACTGCCTTTGTAGCTCTTAGGCTCGGAGGGGAATTTCTTCCAAAACTCAGTGAAGGTGCAATCGTAATCAATACGATACGTCTTGCCGGTGTTTCAGTTGATGAATCTGTTGACTATAATATCCGCATTGAAGAATTGCTTTTAGAAAATTTTCCGGATGAAATTAAGAATATATGGAGCCGAATAGGATCAGCCGAAGTAACTACTGATCCCATGGGGATAGAACTGACCGATATTTTTATTGCTCTTAATCCTGGAAATAGATGGAAACGAGCTGGAACCCAAGCTGAATTAGTTAGGCAAATGGAGAAAACCATTGATGATTTGCCGGGCTTGAACATGATTTTTACCCAGCCAATAGAGATGCGTATGAATGAAATGATTTCTGGCATACGTTCAGACGTGGGTGTCAAGATTATTGGAGATGATTTTGATGTATTGACACAACTAAGTGACCAGGTTCAGCAAATTCTCTCAAGTATCAAAGGTGCCTCTGATGT
This sequence comes from uncultured bacterium, assembly GCA_965363405.1. Lineage (GTDB taxonomy): Bacteria > Desulfobacterota > WTBG01 > WTBG01 > WTBG01 > WTBG01. The sequence continues at coordinate 3,624 of CBDTTR010000196.1, forward strand.
AGCAGGAGATCAGATTACCGGGCAACCCCTTATTCAAATCATCATAAACCAAGATCAGATCGCTCGCTATGGTATTCCAGCTCGTAACGTACTTGATTTAGTAGCAACGGTCGGTTCCCGCCAGGTGGGTGACATCTTTGAAGGACAGAGACGATTTCCTTTAGTAGTGCGACTACCGAATGAGCAGCGCACTGATATTGTTTCCCTAGCTAACACATTGATCCCAACAAAAAGTGGTCAACTTCTATCTATTCGCCAATTGGCTGAAGTCAAAGAAACAGAAGGACCATCAACGATCAACCGTGAGTGGGGCCGCCGCCTGATCAGAGTACAATGCAATGTTAGAGATAGAGATATTACTTCTTTCATGGAAGAAGCCCAATCTCAGATTCAAAATAAGGTGATACTGCCGGAAGGATATTTAATCGGGTGGGAGGGTCAGTTCGAAAATCTGGAGCGTGCCACACTACGATTCATGATTATCGTTCCCATCACACTTACTCTTATCTTTTTCCTGCTGTACCTCAGTCTAAAAAGCTTTAGAGATGTAATCATAATTTATACGGGTATTCCTTTCGCAATTATAGGAGGTGTATTTTCTCTATGGTTTCGAGAAATGCCTTTCAGCGTTAGTGCTGCCATTGGTTTTATTGCTCTTAGCGGTATCGCAGTTCTGAATGGCCAGGTTCTGATTTCTACCATCCGAGTGTTTTTGCAGGAAAGATTACATCTGAGTGAAGCAGTAATTAGTGCAGCTAAATTGCGTCTCCGGCCAGTACTAGCCACCGCTATTACGGATGCAGTAGGCTTCATTCCCATGTCAATTTCAACCGGTGTAGGAGCAGAAGTACAAAGACCATTAGCCACAGTCGTAATTGGTGGTGTTATTACTTCAACTATACTTACTTTATTTGTGTTGCCTGTATTATATATTACTGTTGGTAAACTGTTGGAGAATAAAAAGAACAGAAAGGATAATCCTTCTTAAAATCCATGGATTTAACCTTCAGTATGTGCAACCTCAAAA
>CBDTTR010000197.1:0-4628 GCA_965363405.1 uncultured bacterium
ATCGGTTACATCCTTGTCTGTCATCCCTGCGAAAGCAGGGATCCAGGAACTAATAAACAACTGGAGTATTCCAAATAAGCGAAATAGTATTAATTTTTAAATTTCACTTAACTTTGTTCATCTCTGCGGTCTTTGCGATCTCCGCGGTGAATAATTATAACTGTTTTCACTGGAGGTGAAAGATGGTTGCGGAAAGGGCATTTATCATCGATAAAGAACCAGAAAGTGTAAAAAGATTATCAGTTCACTTAAAAAAAATGGGTTTTTTTGTTGAGGAAGAGTCTGACCCTCGCTCTGCACTGAAAAGATTTAAAAATGGTAGTTGTGAGTTTGATATCATCTTCATTGAGCAAAAAATGCCGATTATAAGTGGAGTTGACATCTTAAATGAGTTACATGCGGCTGATTGTAAGAGTTGCGTCATTTTTATGACGGAAAAACCAGATCTTAAAACAATAGTCTCAGTTATGCAGGAAGGTGCCTTCAGCTTCCTGGAAAAACCAATAGATTATAATCAATTGAAGGAAGTCGTAAAGAAAGGTCTTGAGAACAGACAAGCATTTTTTCAAATCCTCGAGATGGATAAGCAGTTGAAGAAATCCAACAGCAAGCTTAAGAGACAAAGTGAAAATTTAAAGAAAGAGAAATCATCTCTCAGAATAATTAATAATGAACTAAATTTGTTGAATCAATTAAGCCTTGAGATCAATTCTACCCTTGATGCTCACAAGATGTTAGACAAAGTCGTTAATGGTAATCATTGTAAGCTTAATGAGTTGCTTGAACATAACATCGTAACCTTCTTCTATTTTTTGGGGGAAGAGGCCTTTTTGAAAATCCATTCTCCTTTCTTTTCCCCTGGTAGTGAGATGGTTAAACAGTTAAGACACGCTTCTATTAAGGAGTACTCTCATTATACAGGGGAGAAACTGCTTGCCGATGATATTCACACTGAAGTGATAAAAGGAAAAGCGCTCAAAGGGAAAAAGAACAAAAAACCTACAGTCGCCATAGATAAAAGCATTTATATCCCGCTTAATGTTGCGGATGATGTGCTGGGTATTATGGGTTTAGTTGGCGTTCAGAAAATTAGTGAGAACAGAAGCAGGTTAATTTCTACTATGGCCAATCAAGTAGCACTTGCGCTCAAAAATGCAACGGAGCATAAGAGGGTTCAGGAGTTAGCTATTACTGATGAATTAACAGGTCTTTATAACCGCCGTGCCTTTCATAAGGCTTTAGACAAGGAACTTAGAAGATCCAAAAGATATAAAAAACCTCTTTCTTTAATTATGCTCGATATTGACGGTTTTAAAGCAATCAATGATAAATTTGGGCATCAGGCAGGAGACGGTGTGCTAAGATCGCTGGCTTTAAACCTGCAAAGGGCTATTCGGGAAATAGATTTTCTTGCCAGGTATGGAGGTGATGAATTTGCTGTTATACTGCCTGAGACAGAAGCGAAACAAGCTGCTGTTTTAGCTGAACGATTGAAAAAGACGGTTAAGAATTATACCATTGATGCAGGAGGATCACTCTGTAATATTACTCTGAGTATGGGTGTCGCGGATATTTCAGCAAGTGTGGGTAGCGAAGATGATTTAATTAGCCGGGCCGACAGTGTACTGTATATGTCTAAAGAAAATGGTGGAGATTCAGTAGAGGTTTTGTGTAAAGCGTGATGAAAGAATAAATAGAGGGGAGAGTAAGGTGGAAGGGGATGATTTGCAAATAGAAGGAGAAGAATATGCTGTAGAGAAAAAAGGTTATATAAGAGCCCATATGCGCATGGATGTAACCATCCTGTTGCAGTATCGTAAATTGACCTTGCAGGAATATGAAGATATCGAGGAAAAAAACTTTTCTTGCGGGGAGGAATCATCTTCTGATTCCTTTTCCCTAGATCCTTTTATGGAAGAAAAGGAAAAGGAGAAGGTGGCAGACAATGTAGATCCTTTTGTCATCAACTCCTTAATTGATATTAATACAAAACTTTCTCTCGTGCTTTCCATGTTGTCTTGTGAAGAAACTTGCATTTTTACTCAACAACCTATGGAAGCAAACTTAAGTGAAGGCGGTATTGGCTTTACGATAAAGGAGGAAGTTGAAAAAGGACAATTTTTAGAGATAGAGCTTCTTATGCCCTCCTTTCCCACCGCCGTCATGAAGGTCTGGGGCAAGGTTGTCAGAACAAATCCTTTGCCTGAAGGTGGTTATAGGGTGGGTGTAGAGTATACCCACATCAAGGAAGAATACCAGGACAAGATTGTTCATTATCTGTTCAAAAAGCAAAGAGAAGTGTTGAGATATAAAAAGGTTTCAAAAAAGGCAGACGATTCATGAAAAAATATGGCTTTATTATTCTAGTCCTGGCTACACTCTTCAACCTTTGGGGATGCACACCAGGTTTTTTATATGTTCCAAAACCTACCGTATATGTTAAGGAGGGACTTCCCCCACGGGAAACTCCTTTAAGACTTGCTGTTCTCCCTTTTGAGTCTCCTGACTATTATCCAGAGATTGGGATGTATACAGCTAAATTATTTTTTCAAAAGCTAATTGAAAGACGAGAGTTTAAAGAGGTTTCCTTTTCTCAAGAGACTAACTGGTATGAAAGAGGGGGGGGCTGGAATGGAAGAACAGAGCTGGCAGTTGAAGAGGGAAAAAGGCTTAAGAGTGATTATATACTTATTGGCAGTATAGAGCGATACCTGGTTGGATATATTACCAGTAATGGTGTGATAGTAACAGTGAGATTAATTGAGGTAGAGACAGGGGAAACCAAATACTTCGCAACGGGATATGGAAGCGGCAAACCGGGGAAAACGTTTTTAATCATGGATCTTAAAGCCGGTGAACCCACTCCCAGTACCACATCCGTTCTTTATGCCGTAGTTGATAATTTAATTAAAGACTGCTTTAAAAGAAATTATTGGAAAGCCTTGAATAGAATCTTTTCCTCTTTGCATAATGAAGATAATTTATTCTGTTTAGAGGTCAGGGAGCAGGGATAAGAAGTTAGAGTTGAGTAAAATTTATATTTATCCCTATCCCTATTAATTACACAATAAATTTAGTTGGGAGTTAAATAAGTGATGAAAAGATACAGTGTCAATCTGTTGTTTGTAATGATCGTTATTTTCTTCCTTCCACGTGTCTCCTTTTGCCTCACAGTAGAGGAAGTAATCAAATTGAAAAAGGCAGGAGTGAGTGATGAAACGATTCAGTTGATGATCCAGCAAGAAACGGTGAGCAAAAAGGCATCCGATCCTTACAAAAACACAGGAGTTAGAAAGGTTACAGAGCCTGACGGCAGAAGTGCCACTGTCTATTCGACAGGAGAAATTGATGATCGAGAAAACTATGAAGAGGAGAGCGAGAGAGAAAAAAGAGAAAAAGCATGGGATATGCTGGATAACTTAATAATCGACGGTCGGGACGGAGAAAGGCCTTTGAAAAGAAAGGAAGAGACAAAGAAATAGTTGTTTAGAGAGCTGACCATGAAGTCTTATGTATCCCCTTCACTTTTTCAATAATTTTTTTGGTGCCGCTCGATTCCTTCACTTCCTTTTTGGGACCTTTAAGTATAGAATCCCCCCGGAGTTCCTTTAGCGTAGCCTTTACAGAATCCCTCAAACCATCTAAGTGATATCCACCTTCCAGTGTGATTACTACTCTTCCCTGACAGGATGACTGGGCCATGTCCATGATTAATGAGGTGAGAATGGCAAACCCCTCTGGAGTGACATCCATAGCACCCAGAGGATCCTGAAAATATATGTCATAACCGGCCGAAACCAGAATGAGTTGAGGTTTAAATTGAGAAGCAATTGGCCTTAAGATTTCCTTAAAGATTGCCGCAAAGTCCTGATCTCCCTGACCCCCAGGCAGGGGAACGTTTACAGTAAATCCCTTGCCTTTCCCTTGTCCATCCTCATCAACACTTCCGCTTCCAGGATAGTAAGGGTATTGGTGGGTGGAAAAGTATAGTACCTGAGGATCTTCATAAAAGGAGTTCTGAGTTCCATTGCCGTGGTGTAAATCCCAGTCAATAATTAGAATGCGTTCTAAAAGATGTTTTTGGCGGGCATAGTGGGCAGCGATGGCAACATTATTAAAAAGGCAAAACCCCATTCCTTTATTGCTTTCAGCATGGTGCCCCGGTGGCCTTACCATGGCGAATGCATTTTCAATCTCTCCCTCCATCACCCTATCAACTGCTACTAAGACTCCCCCCGCAGCCATCCGGGCTGCCTCCCAGGATTTAGGAGAGGTCGTTGTGTCCGGGTCTAAACTGCAAAAGGAACGCCCGGCGGTTGAGGCAACCTGATCAATGTAGCTTGAAGAGTGGTTAAGCTGAAGCTCTTCCCGAGTAGCAGGGCGTGGTGATAATACCCTGAACGTATCTTGCATATCTTCATCCTGTAACATGCCATAAACAACTTCCAATCGATGGTGGCTTTCAGGATGATATTCCCCGGTTATGTGTTGAAGATATATGTCATCTCTTAAAATGGCTGTTTTTAGCTCCATCTCTTCGCTTCCTTCCCAAGTTTGAAAATCACAAAAAGGATTAGCCCCTTTCAATAAGTTTGTCAAGCAAATAGGGGGTAAAATAACATGCTGGG
>CBDTTR010000198.1:0-4586 GCA_965363405.1 uncultured bacterium
GATACTGGATGCTAAATGACTGAGGAAAAACATATAGAAAAATCAAATATCTAGTATCCAGAATCGAGTATCCAGTATCTTGTTTTTTCATTTTATAGGGAGGGAAAGAAGTGACAATCCAGTTCGATCTCTTTGATAACACACAAAATGATATTTTCGGTGCAAAGGAATATCCGCTCTTTAAAGATCATTTGAAGAATTCTAACTGCAAAAGGTGCGTATTGCATGAAGGCAGAAGAAACATAGTGATTGATAGAGGTAATCCTTCATCAAAGCTCATGGTAATTGGTGAAGCTCCTGGGGAAAACGAAGATATTATGGGTAAGGCATTCGTTGGAAAAGCAGGCAAACTGTTAGATGAAATAATGAAAGCTGTTTTGCTCGATACGGAAAAGGATTTATTAATTGCGAATATTGTTAAGTGTAAGCCTCCAGGAAATCGTTCCCCTTTGCGTGAAGAGGTTAGCGCTTGTTTGCCCTATTTGCATAAACAGATTGAGCTCGTTAAACCTAAAGTTATAGTGCTCTTGGGTGCAGTAGCTTTAAAACACATGATTTCCGGAAAAAAAGATTTCTCTATGGCAGATGAAGCAGGTACATGCTTTCGTTCAAAAGATTATCCCGGTGTCCATTTTATGGTGCTCTATCATCCAGCCTACCTTCTCTATGACCCTCGAAAGAAGAAAGACATGTGGGAGCATGTGAAACAGTTAAGAGAAATTTTGGAGGAAAACGCTGCTTCTTAGATTCTAAATTATGAAAGTTGTACAGTGCAAGCTTGTAGAAACAGAAGAGGAGCTGGAAAAGGCATATAGTGTAAGACATGAGATCTTTGTAAAGGAACAGGGACTCTTTGCAGGATCAGACAGGGATGAGTTTGATTCTCGGGCTATTCATATCATAGCTCTTTTGTATGGTGAGGTCATAGGAACCGTAAGAATTTATGAAAGAGAGGAAAATGTGTGGTTTGGAAGCAGGCTTGCCGTACTTAAACCCTTTAGGGGACGGGTAGGAAAAGTATTGATAGAAAAGGCTAAAGAATTGGTTAAGAAGAAAAAGGCTAAAAGGTTCATGGCTTATGTTCAACTGCCTAATATTCCTTTCTTTCGACGTCACTGCTGGAAGTCTGTGGGAGATATTATAGACTATCACGGCACACCTCATCAATTGATGGAGACACAACTGTAAATATTCACCGCAGAGATCGCAGAAACCGCAGAGATAAATAAAGAAGGATATGGTTATTGATTTCACTCAGTAAGCAATTGGTAAAAGTATCTTTGCAGTTTAGCGTACCCCAATTCTTGCGAGATTGCGTCGCTTTACTCGCAATGACGTTCTATCTTTGTCATTGCGAGGAGTCTACTTTAGTGGACAACGAAGCAATCACATTATTTTACTGAATTAACTCAATAGTCATTAAAAGAAGAATTTAACCCGTTTTGAGCAATTAAGTATGGTTAATCTCAGCGTTCTCCGCGCCCTCTGCGGTGAATTAACGTTAGGCTAAAGAAATGATGCTTAAAAGTATTGTTGATGAGATAAGAAGTTATCCTGGGATTACGAGGAAGAGAGACATTGGCCATGTGGTAGATATTCTCAGAAGTACGGATGTGGATGCTTTCTCTCATATTGCTACCGATTTTGGTGAAGATGCAGCAGCTATTAAGTATGATGACCATTATCTACTGCTTGCAGCAGAAGGAATGTGGCCGCAGTTTGTTAAGGCTGAGCCCTATGCTGCTGGTAAAGCAGCTGTAATGGCAAGTGTCAATGATATCTATGCAATGGGAGGTAAGCCTTTGGCTTTAGTCAATGTGCTTTCGGCCTCAAAGGGTGAGGATTGCAACCTGGTTATGGAAGGGATACGAAAGGGCTGCCAGAAGTTTCAGGTTCCTATGGTGGGAGGACATTTAAACCCTGATTCAGAAGAGATTTCGCTATCAGTTTCTATTTTGGGAACTGCTCAAAAACTATTGAAGAGCACTAATGCCCAGGAGGGGCAAAAGATTGTTTTGGCTGTTGATCTTAAAGGTACTGATGGACAGTGCAAGACTGTCATGAGCTGGGATGCTAATTCAGGGAAAACCTCATCATATATTCTGGAGAGGCTGGATATCTTACGCCGTTTAGCAGAAGAAGGTATTTGTCAGACGGCAAAGGATGTAAGTAATGGTGGGATATTAGGTACTATCTCATTGTTGTGTGAGTGTTCTAAGAAAGGGTGTTTGGTTGTGTTGGATAAAGTGCCCAAGCCATCTGGCGTTCATTTGCTTAATTGGCTGAAGTCATTTTTAAGTTATGGGTTTATTCTTTGTGTTGATGAGTGTCATCTTCCTGCATGTCTTGATGCTTTTCATAAAAAGTCCCTCACTGCTGAGGTGATTGGTGAAATACGGGAACAACGACAAATAGTACTGCGTTATGAGAATGATGAAGAAGTCTTATTTGATTTTAATAAGGAATCCATCATAGGAATATAATTTAACAGCTTGGGAATTCCGTTTCTGCCAAATGATGAAATGACCAGATGATATGTTATGATTATCAAAAGATACTGGATGCTGGATAAAATATAAACTGCGTCATTGCGAGGAGGTCGAAGACCGACGAAGCAATCTTTTGAAAGAAGCTCGGGACAGGCTCCACAACCCCATGAGATTGCTTCGCTATCGCTCGCAATGACAGGCTATTGAATGTCAACTTATTTAATTGTTCACTATAGTATGTCCATGTCACTACTTAATGCAAGGCAATCTAAGTGAAGAAAAAAACTTTTTCTTGCGGCTCTCCCCCTTATAAGGTTGAAGCTCAAGTGACATTAATTGGTTCAGATCTTCTGGTGGCTCTCTATGGAGGGAGTAAGCCACACATTGGATCTGTAGCTGTGGCTCTCCCACGACCCAGCCTTAAAGACAAAAAACAGATGAGCTCAACCTCATCTGTTTATAATTTCCTGGGGCACAAGGATTATGTTATAGCTCAAAGAGTTGCTGAACTGCTCTCTTCAAGACTAAACAAAAATGTTGTCGTTGTAGCGGGTATCCATATTGATGGAATAAGTAAAAAAGGGATAGCAAAAGTAATTGAGAACTGTGATAAGCTTGCCCAAAAGATCTGTTTAGTTAACCATTTGTGAGAGGGGGACGAACTTGACACCTTGTTCTTCTAGTATAGGAAGGGTTTTTTCAAGTGCACTAATGGTGGCAGGGTAGGGGTGTCCGATTACAATTGCATTACCACCATTTCTTTTTGCTATATGGGGTATACTCTTCAGTCGTTCCTCGATAGATAGTATCTCTCTGTTGTTGTCAATGAAGAGATTCCGCTGTGCAGTCTTAATACCCATATCCTTAGCGAGTTTATAACCAACCGTGTTTCTGGTAGTACGGCTATCCAGGAAGTAGAGTTTCTTTTCTTTGATTGCCTTCAACACTATCTCCATTTTATCTTTATCCTCAGTAAATTTTGAGCCCATGTGATTACTCACGCCTGAAATGTGGGGGACTGCATTAATATTCCTCTCTAGTTGATCAAGTAGTTGGGTTTTTTTCATGCTGGTCAGCAATGTTCCATAGTTGATTGAATTATTGAAACTGTCCCGGGGTTCAAGAGGCAAATGAAGGATAACTTCTCTGCTTTTTTCATGAGCTTCATTGGCAATCCTTATAGAGTTAGTCTGAAAAGGTAGAATAGAAAAAGTGACGGGGATATTTATTGCAAGGAGTTTTTTAAAGGCTTTGTAGCTCTCTCCCAGATCGTCAATAACGATGGAAACTCGACAATCATCTTCTAATGATAGTTGCTGTTCAGGAGCAAGTGAAGGATGACAAAAAGTCAACTGATGAGTTTTAAATCGTTTAATGCTCACGTTGATTTTTAAGCAGTTATCTTTGTCATGAACAAAGTTCCATTTGAGGTCTTCCGTTTCAAAAAAATTAAACCCTCTGTTGAGGGCATTTTTAACCTGATTGAGATTAATGTCAGGCGGTAGTGTAACAGCAAAGAGACTGTAATGCCATTCTATTTTACCATCCTTCTTTTGCAATTGTTGTAGTGAAATATAATCTTCAGGAATGGAGAGTTGAGACAGTTGATGATTAATGATCTGATCTGTGGCTTGTATTTTTTCAAGCAGGTATTTATTAATGGTTTGGGGAGAAGGAGGGGCTATGAGAGTTTTTAACTCCTGCCTTTTCACGTATACAGCCGTTAGGATAAGCAACGTGCATGAGAATATTATCCCGATTGATTTCCACGGCAGCGATGTTTTAAGTTTTTTAAGATCAAAGTGAAGAATGATTTTCTGAAGAGACGCTTTCAAGTCCTGCAAATTAATCATGGTGCCACTGCTTGTTGGTTTTTAGACTCAAACTCTTTGAAAATATGCCAGCTTTTTATTAATTGTGTAGCACGAGCAAGTTGGGTATCTTTTTCTGCCTCTTCTTCTTCCGTGCTGGTGATTTCTTCAGGTTCTCCCTCAGGTTCTCCCTCAGGTTCAAAATGTCCATCCAGATCTTTTTCTTTTATAAACTTTATCTTCTTCTTGTCCTCATCCATATGGAAAGGATTCTCCTTTACAATAA
>CBDTTR010000199.1:0-4569 GCA_965363405.1 uncultured bacterium
CAACATATCTATGGATATGCCTTCGTCGTAAAATCTCTCCAACTGCACATTTCGCCGCGGTTTTCTAAGCCTCGCTACGATACCTACTGAAAAATCTGGGTTAAAAATACAGGGGGATACATAGCACGTATAATATGATCCCGAGTCCTGTTTCCGATGAGAAACTAAAGACGCTTAATTTTAAACCATTATTGAAAAAAGTGAAATAGCAAAGAAAAATAACTGGCTCGATTCAACCATTATATAAATAATAATAATAGTAAGGTGGTTGAATATAGCCATCATAGTAGACTACTTTATGAAAGGATGTAAAGATTTATTTTTACATAAAATATTTTGTGGTTCTAAGTTATAGTTAAAAAAGAACTTTTCTGTTGGCTCCAGATGTTTTATACATAAAATATTCTTGTGGCACTTGTTTTGCTTTATACACAAACAGCACGAGCAAACAAACCAACTAAACAAAGGATTTAAATTATGGAAAGAAGAGTCGTAATAACGGGAATGGGTGCAGTTACACCACTGGGATTAAATCTTGAAACTACATGGGAAAATTTAATGAGGGCCAAATCTGGCATTGATTATATTTCTCTTTTTGATGCTTCCTCTTTCCCAGTGAAAATTGCTGCTGAAGTGAAGGATTTTGATGAGTCGATCCTTAATATCCCTGAGTATATGAAACCCTTTGTCAGCAGAGCAAGCAAGTTCTGTTTATCTGCTGCTAAAGAGGCTATGGAAGATGCAGGAGTAAGTCTTGATACAATCGATCCTACCATGTTTGGTATTTCTATAGGAGGAAATGAGGAAACTTCTAAGCTGTCTAGTTTTGGTGAGGCCTTTACTGAAGAAGATATTTTTTCCTCCTTACAGAATGGCGACTTATCGTATTTGAATAATTCTAATTACCTGGGTCAGATTTGGGCATTAAGACGATGTGCCCATACGCCATCAAACATTCTTTCCATATTGTATGGTGCACAGGGCCCTGTGAGCACATCTTCCACTGCATGTGCTTCCAGTGCACAGGCAATAGGAAAGGCTATGAGGATGATTGAGCATGGAGACGCCGATATTATGATCACAGGAGGGTGTGATTCTATTATAGGTGAATTTTCTGTGGCTGGATTTGGCTTATTAGGTGCCCTTTCTAAGAATAATGATCATCCAGAAAGATCAAGCAGACCCTTTGACCTAAAGAGAGACGGATTTATACTGGGTGAAGGTGCAGGAATACTCATCATGGAAGATTTGGACCACGCCCGGGCAAGAGGAGCACATATCATTGCGGAAATAACCGGTTTTGGAACCTCCTCTAATGCTTACAGAATAACTGATTGTCCCCCTGATGGAAGGGGTGCTGATCTGGCCATGAGTTTAGCATTACAGGATGCCGGTCTGCCACCAAGGAAAATTAGTTATATCAATGCCCACGGCACGTCAACTCTTATCAATGATCGCAGTGAAACCCAGGCAATTAAGAAAGTTTTTGGCGAATCTGCTTACAACACACCAATCAGCTCTAATAAATCGATGCTTGGTCACCTGATTGCCAGCGCGGGTACTATTGAACTGATTGTAAGTACGTTGACTATCCATAAAAATGTCATTCCCCCAACCATCAACTACGAGACTCCTGACCCCGATTGTGATCTCGATTACGTTCCCAATGATCCAAGAGAGTGTGAAGTAGATGCCGTCTTGTCTAACTCCTTTGCTTTCGGTGGCCAGAATGCCAGCCTGGTTGTAGAAAGATATAATTGAGTAGATGTCTAGGCGTGTTGTAATAACTGGATTGGGTCTCATTTCCCCTCTAGGTCTCACCTTAGAAGACAATTGGAACTCCCTCATCAAAGGCATATCAGGGATAGATCATATCTCCTCATTTGAGTGTTCTTCCTGGAGAGTTAAAATAGCTGCTGAAGTGAAAAATTTTGACCCCTCTTGCCTGCCAGGGAAGAAGAAGTCCATTAAACTTATGAATAGGGATTCGCAACTGGCCGTTGCAGCAACTCATTTAGCCTTAGAAGATTCAAAACTAAACCGAGATGAGATTGACCCTTGTACAATAGGCATTGCCTTCGGGTCTTTTGGTATACAATATACACTGGAGGATGCTTATATTGTAACGTATAGCGCTTCAGGGAAAAAACCAACCTGGCTTGATGGCTTAAAGGAACCTAAATGTCTTAATCCCATATGGCCGCTTACCATACTTCCCAATATGAGTCTTTGTCACATTGCTATCACACATAACATAAAGGGACCCAATATTGCCTTTTGTTCTCTTGCAACTTCAGGGGCACAGGCGATAGGAGAAGCCTTTAAGTCGGTTAAGTATGGAGAAACTGATATTTTTGTTGCAGGAGGATGCAGCACCATAAACCCTTCGTATCTCTTTTCACTTGACTCTTCCGGTTTGCTCTCAGACGAGAATGATAACCCAAGCGCTGCCTGCCGTCCCTTTGATAGAAAGAGAAACGGTTTTGTTATAGGGGAGGGAGCTGGTGTTGTTATTTTAGAAGAGCTTTCGCATGCTCAAAGACGAAACGCCCCCATCTACGCTGAAGTTATAGGTTACTGTTCTACTATGCAGGGGGATGTTTTTCTTTCAGGAGAGGAATCTTTTGAAGAGAAGGTGGAAGGTGTTGCAGCGTGCTTGAAAGAGGTTATAGATCAAGCCGGCATTGACCCTCAAGATGTTGATTATCTAAATGCAGATGGGAAAGCTACCCTTATCTCCGACCGGGTTGAAACAGAGGCAATCAAAAATGTTTTTGGGGATTATGCTTATCAACTTTCAATCAGTTCCACTAAATCTATGATGGGTCATTTGCTCTGTGCTTCAGGTCCTGCGGAAATTATTATCGGAACATTGGCTATGAAAGAAGGGATTATTCCTCCCACCGTCAATTATCAAAACCCTGACCCCTGCTGTGATCTTGAATATACCCCCAACTGTTTTAGAAGACGGGAAGTAAATACAGTGCTTTCAAATACGATGGGGCTGAGCGGAGAAAATGCAGCGGTACTCCTTAAAAAGTTTTCTTAAAAGGGTCGCATAGAATCTCCACATGGGAGAAGAGATATGGAGAGAAGAGCAGTTATTACTGGTTTGGGAATGGTCACTCCTCTTGGCATAGGAAAAGAGGAGAATTGGCGGAAGCTCGTTGCAGGAAAATCTGGCATAGTACAGATAGACAGTATAAAGCCTAAAGAGATATCGGTTGCCATAGGCGGAATGATAAAGGATTTCGAAGCTAAAGACTTTATCAAGGACAGAAAAGCCATAAAGCTTTCTTTCCGTAATGTTCATTTGGCTATAGCTGCTGCGCAGTTGGCCGTGGAGGATGCAGGCATAAAAAATGGGGAGGTTGATCCTGCTCGGTTTGGTTGCTTCATCGGTTCTGGAGGAGGAGGTTATGATGATGGACCTGGTTTTTCTGATTTAGCCGAACCATTACTGCAATCTTGGTCAGAGGAGAAGGGAAAGTTTGACCCTGTTAAATTTGGGACTGACGGTATTGCCAGAACCTATCCACTCTTTCTTCTGAAAACACTTCCCAATAATGCTTTCTATTATATTACACTCATGAATAATATTCAGGGTGAAAATGATAATATTATTGCTTCATTTACAGGTGGTTCGCAGGCGATTGGTGATGCCGCTAGAGCTATCATACGGGGTGCTACTGATGTAGCAATTGCAGGTGGATATGATTCTCTCTTATTGCCTGGCACATTATTCAGTTTTGGTGTTTTGGAGCTCTTGTCGAAGAACGCAAGCCCTGCAGAAGCCTGTCGTCCCTTCGATGCGAAAAGAGACGGAATGGTTTTAAGCGAGGGTGCTGGCATGGTAATCATTGAAGAAATGTCGCGTGCCAAGAAAAGGGGTGCACCAATTTATGCCGAAATTGCAGGGTACAGTAACTCATCCAGCGCTCATCATCTCTACCAGCCCAGCCCTTCAGGGATTGGAATCAGTGTCGCTTTGAAAAAGAGTTTGAATGATGCGAAAATGGAACCTTCAGCAATTGACTATATAAATGCTGATGGTGTTGCTACTCCTCTTAGCGATAAAGCAGAAACACTTGCTATAAAAAATGTTTTTGGCTCCCACGCTCATCAGATACCAGTGAGTTCTACCAAATCAATGATGGGTCATCTGGGTACTGGAGCGGGGGGAGTGGAACTTATCATTTGCACATTGGCCATGCAGGAGAATATCCTGCCGCCAACGATTAATTATGAAAAACCTGATCCTGATTGTGATCTGGACTACGTTCCCAATCAAGCACGAGAAAAAGAAATACACACTGCGCTTTCTATAAATCAGGGATTAGGAGGACAGTGTACTTGCTTAATTATTAAAAAAGTTTCTTGACGGCTTCGCAAAAGGTCCATCTGCTGCGTTGCATTTCATCCCCGCCCTGTTAAATCGTGGCCAATCCAGTTCTGTTCCTGAATGGGTGGCTGAGCGATTTAATTGGGAAGCTGAATACCAAATGGGGTTATATTTAACAGGGTAAATCATTCCATGGCTAAGTTCGCACAATCTGCCGTCTAGCTAGT
>CBDTTR010000200.1:0-4524 GCA_965363405.1 uncultured bacterium
CGGTTACATCCTTGTCTGTCATCCCTGCGAAAGCAGGGATCCAGGAACTAATAGATAACTGGAGTATTCCAAATAAGCGAATTATTCAAATAAAAGAGAGATAAACCTTGTAAGATTGATTGCTTGACAAAAAATCAATTTGCACTATCATGCATATAATAATGGTGTGACTGAAGGTTATCACAAATATTAATTTGTATAAGAGGGTTAAAATGACATCTTTATATAAGTGGATTTATTTACAATTTCTATATGTAGTAATAGTTGTTATATTCTGTTTGGGGACCGCTCCTTCCTGTGATAAATCGGAAGAAAAGGAAGAGGCTAAATCTAAAATCTCATCTCTCCCTGTTATCAGTTCGGTCAGGATTATGCCCGAGAAACCGCTATCAAGCAGTCATTTGCAAGCGGTTGTGGAACATCAGGGGTTAGCTCCTGTATCATATATTTGTTGCTGGAAGAAAAATGGTGAAGAGATTACAGGGGAGGAAGAAAACATCCTTGAAAGTGAGAATTTTTCTAAAGGTGACAGCATCGAAGTTGAAGTGACTCCTTACCAGGATGAGATAAAGGGAAAAGTAAAAAGATCTGATCCAGTTATCATTTTAAATAGCCCTCCAGTTATGAGGTCAGCCAGTATTGAGCCTTCTCCCGCTCATTCCAGGGATGATTTAAGGGCTGAGGTTGATGCCTTTGATGCTGATGGTGATTATGTTCGATATTTTTATCAATGGGAAAAGGATGGTGAAGAAATTACTGGAGAAACGGATGCAACACTTTCAAATGCCCATTTTAAAAGAGGGGATAAGATAAGCTATCGGTTGAGCGTGAGTGATGATGAGTCGGAGGAAATAGTGGTTCACTCCAATGTAATAAGCATCATCAATAGTTCTCCCAGCATAACATCCCAGCCATCCGGACAGATGAAGGATTTTTTGTATGAATATGTGGTTTCTGCGGAGGATCCGGATGGTGATCAATTGGAGTTCAAGCTCTCTTCTGCTCCCGAAGGTATGACAATTGATTCTTCTACTGGTATGATTAGGTGGAAGGTGGGGGAAAAACAAAGGGAAGGAAGCTATGAGTTTAAAGTGATTGTTAGTGATTCAGAAGGTGCGGTGGCCATTCAACCCATAACTCTTAATGTATCTTCTCAGGTGAGTTCATAGTTAAGTTCTTAAAAGGGGAGTGTATATGGTTAAGATAAAAAAGGCAATCATTCCTGCTGCAGGATGGGGTACCAGGCTATTACCTGCAAGTAAAGCAATTCCCAAAGAGATGTTGCCCATTGTAGATAAACCAGGTATCCAGTATATAGTTGAGGAAGCTATTGCCTCGGATATCAAAGAGGTAATTTTAATTACAGCGAAGGGAAAAAGTTGTATTGAGGACCATTTCGATATTTGCCAGGAGTTGGAGGAGGTTTTAGAAAAAAAGGGTGAGGGAGAGATTTTGACTAGGATCAAAGAGCTCTCAAGACTGACGAGTATCATTTCTATTAGACAGAAAGTACCTTTGGGTACCGGTGATGCAGTTTTATGTGCCTCCCAGATATCAGAGGGAGAATACGTTGCTGTTCTCTTCCCAGATGATTTAATTGATGCAGAAATTCCTGTTACCAGGCAATTGATGGGAATCTGTAATCGGTTTCATGGTGGGGTTGTTGCGATACGAGAGGTTCCTGATGAAGATACTCATCTTTATGGGATCATCGAGGGAGAAATGATAGAAGACAAGCTCTACCAGATCAAGAATATTGTCGAAAAACCTTCTCCAGGAACCTCTCCTTCAAATCTGGCTATCATAGGTCGCTACATACTTCCACCAGAGATTTTCCCTGTCTTGAGGCAACTTCCCCCGAGCTCTGATGGTGAAATTCAACTGGCAGAAGGGCTGATGGAATTGAGCTGTCAGCAGAAGTTATATGGGTATCAATTTTCAGGAACAAGATATGACATTGGTGACAAACTAGGGTTTGTTCGGGCAACCATTGGTTATGCTTTAAAAAGACCTGATTTGAACATAAGACTAAAACAGTGGATAAATAACTTTTTACAGAATGAAGGGTAAAGATAAAGACCTTTTTGTAGAGGTAGCATTAAGTCTTCCTCTTGCCAAGCACTTGCACTACAGGATTCCAGAACCACTCAAATCCAGTGTGGAGGTAGGAAAAAGAGTGCTCGTGCCTTTGGGGAAAAGGAGAGTGACAGGGTATGTGATAAGTATAACTCAAAAGTCGGATGTAAATGAGGTAAAGGATGTTGTGGATATCCTTGATGACCAGCCACTCTTTACCGCTAGGCATCTTTCGTTTTATCGATGGATTAGTGATTATTATTTCTTCCCTTTAGGAGGAGTAATTAAGACAGCTCTTCCTGGCAGTATCAATATCGAGAGCAAGCAAGTCATTTCACTAACCGAAAAGGGTGAAGGAAGTCTCACGTTAAAAGATAACTCCAATGAAATGACTTTGCTGGAAAAGATAAGAAAAAGGAAACAAATTTCACTTAATGCTCTCTTGAGATCCTATAAAGGAGAAGGTTTTTATGCTGTGCTCAATCGGCTTGAGAGGAAGGGTTTGATAAGAAGAGAGTTGAGTCAGGTGCAAGCTCTGGTAAAGACGAAGAAAGAGAAGTGGGTTAAGATTGAAAAGGAGGGTTATCACACTCTTAAATCCCCTGACCGGTGGAATTCTTTAAAAAAGAGAGCTCCCAAACAGGCATCTCTTCTAACCTTTCTTGGGCAAAGAGGGGCGGTTTCTTTGAACGTCATAAAGAAAGAATCAGGTAATTGTGATCACATAATCAGGCACCTCGAGGGAAAAGGGCTTATTGGCTTTGAATACAAGGAAATCTACCGTGACCCTCTACATGGAGAAGAAGTAGCCTCTGGAAATATACCACAACCCAATGCGGAGCAAAAGGAGATTGCTGAAAAGATCAAAAAAAGCATTATAACAGGGAGATATGCTCCTTTTCTTCTCCATGGTGTTACGGGGAGTGGGAAAACTGAGATTTATATCAGATCTGTCGAGGAGGTGCTTAAACAGGGGAAAGAGGCACTTGTTCTGGTACCAGAAATTTCACTCACTCCCCAATTAGTGAATCAATTCAGATTCCGTTTAGGAGATGATATGGTTCTTCTTCACAGCCGTTTATCTCCCGGAGAAAGATATGATGGTTGGAAGCGTATTCAAAAAGGTAAAGTGAAAGTTGCTATTGGTACCCGATCTGCTATCTTTGCACCTTTCTCACAGCTGGGTGTTATTATTGTGGATGAGGAGCACGATACTTCATATAAACAAGAGGATAAACTTAGATACAATGCAAGAGACTTGGCCCTGGTAAGGGCTAAAATTGAGAATGCTGTAGTTATCCTGGGTTCAGCCACGCCTTCGTTGGAATCTTACTATAATTCACAGGTTGGGAAACTTGCCTTGCTTCAGCTTACAGAGCGGGTGGAAGGTAAACCGTTGCCAAAGATTGAGATAGTTGATATGAGGGAAGGAGAGTCATGTAAAAAAAACGGACGCAGGGATCTCTCGGACAGGCTTAAAGAAGCTCTTCTTAAGCGGTTAAACCTGAATCAGCAAAGCATGCTTTTTCTCAATCGCCGTGGGTTTGCTCCCTTTGTTATCTGTTGGGAATGCGGCTATGTGTTTGGTTGTCCGAACTGTAGTGTCTCTCTTATTCACCATCAAAGGGAGAGAAACTTGAAGTGTCATTATTGCGGGTATACCATTGCTACTCCGGATAATTGTCCTGAGTGTGGCGGCATTCGCATTCAATTATTAGGGTGGGGTACAGAAAGGCTGGAGGAGGAGGTGAAGGGTTTATTCCCCAAAGCACATGTAGAGCGGATGGATAGGGATACCACGAGAGGAAAGTGGGGACACAAAAAAGTTTTAAAGAGATTTATCAGCAGCGACGGGGGCGTTCTTATTGGAACCCAAATGATTGCTAAGGGACATGATATGCCCGGGGTTACTCTGGTGGGAGTCATATCAGCTGACCTCTCTTTAAATTTTCCAGATTTTCGTTCAAGTGAGAGAACGTTTCAATTGTTGACCCAGGTGGCAGGTAGGGCTGGGAGGGGTGATATTCCTGGAGAGGTAATCATCCAGACATTTAATCCCCATCATTATAGTATCAGGAATTCTCAGCAGCAAGCATTTCCTCAATTTTATGAGGAAGAAATAAAATTCCGCAGAGAACTTAACTATCCACCATTCAGTAGATTAATCAATTTTAAAATTGAGGGGAACAGCAAAAGCAGAACAGCGGCATCTGCGGA
Organism: uncultured bacterium; assembly: GCA_965363405.1. Classification (GTDB taxonomy): domain Bacteria; phylum Desulfobacterota; class WTBG01; order WTBG01; family WTBG01; genus WTBG01. Next base: position 4,294 of record CBDTTR010000200.1, read on the forward strand.
GTGTATAGGCGAATTGGCCCATTCTCTATGTGATAAGACGAGCAGTTATCGAAAAGATATCGAGGTCTTAGGTCCTTCTGCTTCACCATGGGAAAAGATTAAAGGGAAATATCGCTACCAGATGTTGGTCAAAGGATCCCCACGTACTACACTGCGCAGTTTTGCTTCACAACTCATACAGCAAGTACCCGCAGCACTCAGAGGAGGCGGAGTAACATTTCATGTGGATGT
>CBDTTR010000201.1:0-4517 GCA_965363405.1 uncultured bacterium
CCTGTGGCTGATCGCCCTGAGGTTTAAAATTAGTGACGATATCAAAAGGGGGCATAATATCTCAGAATTCGATAATATTTTGAAATCACTATCTATTTGTGGCAGTCGGTATTCTTAACCAACGTGGAATAATGGAGTGTTGGAATAGTGGAATGGGTTTAAAATATATGTAACCTTCGTATCTGGGACTAAGTTTTTGTTATCGATTTTGACATTTTCTTGTGCACTTCCTAATTGCTTGAGCGGGGCTAATTTTTCACTTTCCATGTCGTTCCCTGGGGTGTATCTTTAAGCAGTATGCCTTGATTGGAAAGTTCTTCCCTGATTTGGTCAGACTTATTCCAGTCCTTTTCTTCTCTGGCAATTCTTCTTTCTTCAATACGTTTAAGTATCTCTTCCTCACTTATGGTAACGCTCTTCATCCCCTCTTCCTGTTTTTGCCCAAAATAGTCATAAGGATCAACCATGAGCAGACCAAGAACATTCCCTGCTGTAGTAAAGGTCTTAACCACTTCTTCTGCTAGAGTTGAAGGGAGTTTGTTTTTGCCATCCTTTTTCACTTCTCCCAGCACCTTGTTGAGATTGCGTGTCACCCGATGAAGCACGCCTAAGGCCGAAGCAGTATTAAAATCATCGTCCATCTCTATTTCAAACATCTCCTGTAATGTACCAATCTGCCCGCGCACCTCTTCTTCAAAGCGAGAAGATGATTGGTCATTCCCACTCCTTAAATCTTTGAAATCCTTAAGTAGTGCATATAAACGATCCAAACTCGTCTGGGCTTCTTTAAGGCTCTGGTCGGAGAAATCTACCGGACTGCGATAATGATGAGAGAGTAGAAACAACCTCACTGCTTCTGGATGATAATTTTCCAGGATCTCTCTGATAGTAAAGATATTGCCCAGCGATTTGGACATCTTCTCCTGGTTAATGTTAACAAAGCCGTTATGTATCCAGTAATTAACAAAAGGTTTTCCTGTAGCACCCTCAGCCTGAGCAATTTCATTCTCATGGTGGGGGAAAATGAGGTCAGCCCCCCCTCCATGGATATCGAAGGTTTCTCCCAGAAAATGCTGACTCATTGCAGAACATTCGATGTGCCAGCCAGGTCTTCCCTTTCCCCAGGGACAATCCCAGGTAGGCTCACCCGGTTTGCTTGCTTTCCACAGGGCAAAGTCCAATGGATCCTTCTTGCGCTCGTCTACCTCTACCCTTGCCCCAGACTGTAACTGCTCAGTATCCTTCCCTGACAATTTCCCATAGGGTTTAAATTTACTAACCCCAAAATAAACATCTCCTTCTATCTCATATCCATAACCATTTTCTATTAATCGTTCTATCATTTTAATCATTCCTGGAATATGTTCCGTCGCTCTGGGCGTAAAAGTGGGCTCCTCCACATTTAGCGCTTTCATATCAAGGTCATATTCCTTTATATATCTCTCGGCTATAGTTCTGGCATCGACATTCTCTTTCTGTGCTTTATTGATAATTTTATCATCCACATCGGTATAATTTCTCACATAGGTTGCCTCAAAGCCCTTATATTTGAGATATCGAAAGATGACATCAAAAACCACTGCTGCCCGCGCATGTCCGATATGTGAAAAATCATAGACGGTAACACCACAAACATACATGCCTACCTTACCCTCTTTTAGTGGGTGAAACGGTTCTTTTTGACCGGTTAAGGTATTATAAATTTTAAGTGACATCAGCCCAAATCCTCTCCATGGTTCAATTGCAATATAAAGTTAATTTTTAAATATGAGATAAAAAAATACGTGGTTACGAGTTCCGCGTTGCGAGTTAACAAGATACGCAAATGAAAAATCAAAAACCCGTAACACGGAACTCGCAACCCGCAACACCTTGAGGATGTTAATGAAAATCAGCACACTAATTTTATTCTCTTTCCACCAAAGCTACTGCGTGTGCGGCAATCCCTTCTCCCTTGCCAACAAAACCCAACCCTTCGGTGGTCGTGGCCTTAATATTGATCTTTCCTTCATCAATCTCCAACGTTTGAGCTATGTTCCCGCGCATCTGAGAAATGTATCCTGAAAGCTTAGGCTGCTGGGCAACAATGGTCCCATCAATGTTACCTACTATAAAACCCTTCTCTATAATCATACCATTCACTCTTCTTAAGAGCTCTAAACTGGGGATATCTTTAAATTGCAGATCCTGATCAGGAAAGTGAATCCCTATATCACCCAGCGATAGGGAACCTAAGAGGGCATCACACACAGCATGTAAAAGCACATCTGCATCAGAGTGCCCATCAAGCCCTTTAAGAAAGGGTATTTTCACCCCTCCTAAAATCAATCGCCTTCCTTCAACCATTCTATGTATGTCATAACCATGACCAATTCTTATAGACATTTCTCGCTCTTCGTTTTACACGGTGTTAAATTAAAAAAACGATACTGGATTCTAGATGCTGGATACTGGATATACAATTTTCCATCCAGCATCAAATATCCAGCATCCAGTATCATTCCAATTGTCTTCAGCATATCTTACAGTAAAAAAACTTTGCAAAAACTCCTTAATTTCTCCTTTTCAAAATCGCCTCCCCCAAAACTAAATCTTCAGGAGTGGTGATTTTAATATTTTCATAAGAACCTGGTATAACTTTAACTTTTACACCTATTCTCTCAACCAATGAAGCATCATCGGTACCATAAAATCCATCCTTAAAGGCCTTCTCAAAAGCCATTTTTAAAATACCCCGCCTAAAAGTCTGCGGGGTTTGCACTATCCACACCTTGTCCCTATCCAGGGTTTCAAGCACCTCTTTCCGTTCAGAAATCATTTTAATAGTATCTTTAACTGGTACCGCTGTTATGGTAGCTCCACAGCTAAAAGTCTCATGAATCGATTTCTCTAAAACATCTTGAGAAACAAAAGGGCGGACTCCATCATGCACCATAACCAACTCAAAATCATTTTTTAAGGCTTTTAGCCCCTCCCACACCGAATCCTGCCGTTTTAGACCACCGACAATTATTTTGCTAACCTTTGTAAATTTAAAAGTTTCTACTATAGAAACTCTTGAAAGTTCAATATCGTTTTTTGCTACAATCAGTACCGTTTCGTCGATTAAGGCACAGCGTTCGAACTCAGAAAGGGTATGAGCTAAAATGGGCTTCCCGGCCAACATAAGATACGGCTTTCCCTCTTTAGCACCCATCCTGCTTCCTCTGCCTGCTGCAACTATTAGGGCGGAAACTTTCATCCAAACCTCTTATCACTCAGGGCATTATATTGTTTCCACACCCCCTTTAGCAAAGGGGGGCTCTAAAATATCTGCACATTTATCTTCCAGAGTTAGGTAGATAATCTATCGGTTTCCCACCTTTCAAAACGGTAAAGATCATCCTTCCAGCTGTTGTTTGGAGAACACTGGTAACGGCAACCTCAATATTCTTACCTACAAACTTTCTACCATTTTCCACAACTACCATGGTTCCATCATCAAGATAGGCAACACCCTGACCGGGTTCCTTCCCTTCTCGCTGAACAAAAACTTTCATAAGCTCGCCAGGTAGTACCACCGGCCTTATAGCAGTTGCCAATTCGTTCACATTCAGTACTTGAACTCCTTGCAGTTCAGCTACCTTATTGAGATTAAAGTCATTCGTGAAGATCTTGCCATTAATCTTTTGTGCCAATGCCACCAGCTTGGCATCAACCTCTTTTATTTTGGGGAAATCTTGATCAACAATCTTCACCTCCATATTTACCTGCTTCTGAATTTTATTTAAGATATCCAAGCCCCTTTTCCCCCTCGTCCGTCTCAGAGAATCAGAAGAATCAGCTATATAGACCAACTCCTGCAGTACAAATTGAGGGATAATTAAGGTTCCTTCAACAAACCCCGTCTCAAATATATCCGCTATTCTACCGTCAATAATAGCACTTGTATCTAAAATTTTGTTATTCCCATTACCTGCTGCTGCACCCTTTATGGCACCGGGCTTCCCAGGAACAAATTCTTCTCCTTTTTTTACTCCTATTCCAAAGCCCAAAAAACCAACTAAGCAGTTGATTAATAAATAAATAATAAGGTTAGCTAATGATTTTTCTGGATAGTACAACAGAAGAGCATAAGAAAACAGATTTGCAATTATTAACCCGATAGAGAGGCCCAAAACACCTCCTACCACTACCCTGAAGGAAGTATTTTTTGCTCTTTGTTCAACAATAAGAATCAAAATGGATACTAAAAACCCCATACACCCACCAATTAAAGCAAAATCTTGTGACTTTAATATCTCCCAGGAGACAATAACTCCCCCCAAAGAACAAAAAAAGACCAGTAAACATCTAAGAATTATCATCATGGCTCTCTCTCACCTCCTTTCACAAAATAGGAATTTTAAAGAGTGCTTCACTTGAAGAACACTCCTTTTGCAATTCATAAATTTAGGGATTAAGGAATTGAGGGATTCATGAACTTACTAAATTCGCAATTCCTCAATTCTTGACGTATTCGCAAAAAGTCCAATTTG
>CBDTTR010000202.1:0-4496 GCA_965363405.1 uncultured bacterium
TTTGAGCAGTAAAAATACATTTTCCCAATTTTTGCTGAGCAAAGTCAATAACCATTACTAATAATGAGTGCATTTAATAGTTTGCAGAGCAATGCATGGAAGATTGCGGATCCTGTTCCGAGGCTTTTTGAGATTGCTTCGTCACTAAAGCTCCTCGCAATGACATGTAAAATATCTTGTGCTATCAGTAATAACTTCTATAACATAAGACTATGGCCAGTCACGGGATGGGGAAAAAAATGATCCACTGGTTACCATGGCTAGCCGCCAGTAGGCACTGGCAGCAGCAGGATCACCCTCCATGTGGTACAAGATGACGTTTACCGGAACCCGCGAGGGCAGCATACGCACCGCTTCGTTGAATAAATTCAGTCGTTTCTTTTCGGAAACATTTTTTTTCCATGGTTTGTCTTTACCCATTGTTGGCAGACTGTCCGTCAGTAAAAATATATTGTCGGGTGGGGGGGTCATCGTTTGGATTGCACCAAAAGCATTCGCAAGGCTCGTCCCTTTTTGCGGTACCACCCGGCGAAGGCGGTTAAGCGCCTCATTCAGTTGTGCAACATCACCAGCATCTATCCATTTCCCCTCGGTACCATCCATGAGAGGCATCGCCTTTTCATTAAAAGTATAAATCTGGAACTTACTGGTTAGGGGAAGCTGGGTGGTTAACCAGTCAACAGATGAAACGGCGTGCCGCCACTTGGCTGAATTTAATTTCTGTTTATCACTTAAATTTCGTCTTCGGATAATACCCACGACGGTGTCATCCAGCATGCTGGCTGAAGCATCTACCAAAATTAAAATCCTTGCTCCACCCATTTTTAAATCCGTTAGATACTGGCGATCTCCCTCTCCAGCAAAGTACCTTAATTTAGAACCATGATCTTCACGAGATTCACTTCCGGCTTCAAGGCGTTTAAGGTCTTCCTCCATGGATTTTAAATCTGCCTTCAACCGGTTGATATGTTTTTTGGAAGCAAGGGTATCATTTTCATAAGTTGCAAGCTCAATCTCTTTTTCTTCAAGTACCTTTATCAGTTTACGGGATAGGCCCTGGGTTTTGACCGTCTCTTCGACTGTTTGCTCCCTGGTATTCCTGGCCTCAATTAAATGCTTTTTCCCCTGGAGCACTTCTTTTTCCCACCGCTCGACTTCGCCACGAAGATCTTTGGTAACTTCTTTCCTGTGAACTGCACTTCTAGCGTTTACAATCACAAACAATAAAATAACAGCACCTAAACCGCAGGTAATGCAGTCAATGAAGGAAAGGCTAAAGACATTCATTTTTCTACGTTTCATCGGTCCCCACACAAGCGATTAGACAAAGTTCTTCTCCAGGTGCTCCTATCCGAATGACCTGCCCAAGCTTTAAAACAGCCGTTTTAGACACCTTTGTCCCATCAACAAAAGTGCCAGAGTCACTATTATCAACAAGCAAGACATCCTCACCGCTTTTTTGAATCGTGCAATGCTTATGGTTAACATCAGCGACCTGATCATTTATGCAAATGCTGATATCATCTTCCGTCCCCTGACCAATGATGAGGGGTTTAGCCGAAATGGGGTATGCCAGGTTTTTGTAGAGAATGTGAGTTGGGTGAATGGAGTCTCCATGAGATGTTCTATTGTTGGAATCTTTCAATGGATAGGTTTTTTGCCAGGGACGGCTGGTTAAAAGAGTTACGCCCTGGCTGGTTGTTTGCATGGCAAATCTATCCTGAAGTGTGAGTACCCCGAAAGCACTTGATCCTGGTTCAAGCTCGACAATCTCTATGTTTGCTATCTTATTTATTTCTTCCCTAAAGCCTGGTAAAGAACCGACTCGATGCGTAACCTCAAGCGCTAAAGGCATTTCCGATTTACCGTATTTCACAGCCATTTCCTCAATGAGCTGGCGAACCTCACGAAAAACCGCTTCACATTTTCTCGCAAAAAGATCATGGGTTAAGGTCATGTGGTAGGAGCGGGATCCTGCTTTCATTTCAAACATGACGGATGAATTTACCTGAAGCTCTCTCAGCACCTGGGGCAAACGCATATACAATTCCTGCTCGTATATGGCTTGATCGAAAGGATCAAAACGTGTCGTGCGAACAAATTCATCCGCAACAGCTTTCACCCATTCCGAATATAAATAGCCGATGCCTTTACCGGATAGTATCTCTATGTTCTTGTGAATCAGATGCTCACTCTGTTCAAGAAATGTTATCTCAATCCGGTGCAGATGAATATCCAAATGAAATAAGAGGTGATCGGGATACGGCTTTGACGATGATGCTATTGCTGTTGCTGCAAAACCCTTTACAGGCATGGATAACTCATTGGCGATACCCAGAATAAGACCCAATTGTTTCTGTTTGAAAAAACCTGGAACTGCAATGACCAGTTCATTCCCATGCCTTTTGACGGTATCCCAAATCCTCGACAAATGCATGTATGCGAGTTCAGCATTATTTTTTCCCTCAAGGCCTGGTTGTTTTAGAATATCCGTGTTTAACTCATCCCAGAAGTGATTCGTATATAAGCGAGGATTGAGATGTGCCTTTTTCTGGGCATCTTTTCCAACAATCAGGTGATCATCTTCTGTAAGGGCAAAACCAGGACTTTCTTTATCTCGTCCATCAACCTCTATTAGCTTTGCAGGTTCTCCACCAGCCACCATAATACCCACATCACTCAGTTCCATTCCAAGTAAAGTCATCGTTTCTACCTCTAGCGTGTATGCAAATGACTGGTAAGATTCTCTTCACAGTATGCTTCCGTATCAAGCACATAACGCTCCTGAAGGAGCTGCAACTGATACAACAGGAACATGAGCACAATGCTGATTAGAAGCGCAATCAGGGTTGAGTTGAATGCCACCCCCAAGCTCTGGGTAACACCAAAGATGTCCCCCTCAATCGCCTTGTGAGCTTGACCAAGGGCCTGCCCAATACCCCGAACCGTGCCAATAAAACCAATCGAAGGTATAGCCCATGCTATGTATCTGACCATGGACAATTCAGCATCCAGCCTCTCCCCTTCGGAATCGCAGTAGGCATGCGTTGCATCAGAAACATCCTGGATATTGCGTGTTGAACTGAAGCGTTGCAAGGCGGCCAGCAACACTCTGGGAAGAAGCGCTCCCTTTTGATCAGGCGGTAAAGCCTGAATCTGGCGGGACAAATCGCGCGTATCTTCGGGAAGGATTCTCATACCTTCCGCCAGCGGTATCAAATCCAGCTGCAGCAACGTGCGGTGCCTGATGGTCGAAAAAGCTTTATGGACCATAATCGCCAGTGCCCAGAACATGAGAATAAAGCATGATTCCTGTTCATAATCACGAATCACCACAGAGGCAGATCGCTGGGCTACGTACGATGGATCCTTTGCCATCAGGTCGGCTTGCTCAGCTAAAAATGCATCCGCATTGGGTCGAATAATCGCCACATAGATCGCATGAACCAGGATAATTATAATAATCAAAGAAAACAACTGATAGATAAATTCAAACGATAAAGGAAAAGACTTTTTCATTATAACCCCTTTCTAATTGGAATGTTTCTTACTAGGTTAAATATCTACCGGGAAATCTACCGCCTTATCCGCTTCAATTTTTTCTGAGGGTACGAAGTCCTTTAATGGGGCACTTTTCTCGATCGTTTCTGGCGGCGTGCTTTCATTTTTTGCTTTAGAATTTTCTTGTTTCCTGGAACGATCCGATTCTTTTGTTTCAGGAATTTTTGTTCCGTTATTTTTTACAGTTGGCATTGAACCAGACTGAGCATACAGTACATTGTGAGCAATTTCCCTTTTCATATCATGCCCTTTCATATCGTTCACCACCTGGGCGTAAGCCAGAGGAAGGCTTAATAAGTAAATAGGAATCAGAATGATTATCTCATACCACATGTTCATTTTTTTTCGTAGGGATAATCTGCATACCGACAGATACGAAAACCTAAATCCATGCGCTTGTCATCACTGTAATCCCGGTATGATGCTCTCAAGACACTGATGCTGGCATTTTCCCAGCTTGAACCTCTCACCACGTGATGTTTGCCATCTTGAGGTCCTCCAGGATCCTGATATATTGCAGTAGGGGAAAATGAGTATATCGAATAATAATCGTTGCACCATTCTGCTACATTGCCACCAAGATCATAGAGTCCGAGTGCATTGGCCTTAAATGATGCTGGAGGAGCTGCAACCGGGTAACCATCATTGTATTTCTCCAGGTAAGCAGGCAACAGGTCTTTGGCAGATATGTCAGCAATATTCAAGGTTTTTGATTTGGGTGGAAAGGTATCTCCCCAGGGGTAAATCAAGGAAGATTTATTTTGTGCAAAACGAACGCAATACTCCCATTCCGCCTCTGTCGGCAGTCTGTAACCTGTTGGAAACGGCTCCCGAGGAAGCAGCTTCCCTCCCCTCTTCATATAGACCGGTGGTAGTTTTTCCTTTTCACTTAACCAGTTGCAAAACAAAGCGGCCTGCTCCCAGCTTACCTGGAC
>CBDTTR010000203.1:0-4480 GCA_965363405.1 uncultured bacterium
TTTTTGAGGGTAAATGGACAGCACTTATTGGGATATGTTGTCTTTCAGAGTGTTTTGTTAAGACAATGGCAAATGATTATGCCTATAGATCTAGTCACCTTATTCATATCGTAGTGCATCAATGGGATTCATTCGGGATGCTTTTCGTGCCGGATAGATCCCAAAGAAAATTCCCACACTGGCAGAGAAAAGGAAAGCCACAAGGATAGCATTTAGTGAAATAGGAGAAAGCCATCCTGTAAAGTAAGTAATAGCAGAAGTAAGACCAATCCCTAAGAAAACACCAATACCTCCTCCTATCAAACTGAGCAGAACTGCCTCAAATAAAAATTGGAGGAGAATGTCTTTAGGTTTTGCTCCCACTGACATGCGTATCCCTATTTCTCTTGTCCTCTCAGTGATCGAAACCAGCATGATATTCATGATACCAATGCCTCCCACCAGAAGAGAAATTGAGGCAATACTGCCCAGCAAGAGAGTCAATACACCTGTAATGGTTGAAAATACCGCGGTAATGTCAGCAAGATTTCTGACTGTGAAATCATCATCTTCCCCTCTCTTGATTTGATGTCTATGCTTGAGCAGGTCTCTGATCTGTTCCTGGGCATCAGCCATAAGATCCATGGAGATAGCCGATGCCATCACCATGGTAAGATAGGTAGTTTCCAGCAACCGTCTCTGTGCAGTAGTATAGGGTACGATTATGGTATCATCCTGATCCTGGCCGAAAGCCGTCTGTCCCTTTGGAGTCAATAACCCCACCACCCTGAAAGGTATTCTTTTAACTCGGATTACCTGCCCCACAGGATCCTGCTCTCCAAAAAGCTTTTCTGCAACTGTCTTACCAATGATACAGACTTTGGTGGCAGCATTTACATCCTGAAGCGTAAAAAATTCTCCATGTTCTATTGGCCAGTTTTTAATCCTTTGATAATCAGGATCAACTCCAAACACGGAGGTACCCCAATTCTGGTTTTGAAAAACTACCTGGGCTGATGTGTTCACTACCGGAGTTACCATCTGAATAGCGGGGCATTCTTCCTGGATTGCCTTAGCATCCTCAGCTGTGAGGGTTGTAACGGTACCATATCCTGTCCGCATACCCCCTTTCGTTCTACTCCCCGGAAAGATAATGAGTAAATTGGTCCCGAGACCACTTATTGACTTTTCAATTGCAATCTGGGCTCCACTTCCCATACTTACCAGTGTAATAACAGCACAGACGCCAATGACTACTCCCAAAACAGTGAGCAATGATCGGAGTTTATTTTTTCTGAGTGCTCTCAGTGAAACTCGTGCAGAAATAAAAAAATCCATCTTGCCTCACTGGTCACTTATAATTTTGCCATCACTAAACAGTATTTGGCGTTTTGCATACTGAGCAATAACTGCTTCGTGGGTTACCAAAATAATGGTAATTTCATAGGTATTGTTCAAGTCTTTTAAAATCTGCATAATTTCTGCACTTGTCTGGGTATCTAGATTCCCCGTTGGTTCATCGGCCAGGATGAGAGAAGGGTTATTAACCAATGCCCGTGCAATAGCAACCCTTTGTTGCTCTCCTCCCGAGAGTTGGTTGGAAAGGTTGTGCATCCTCTCTTTCAATCCTACCCTTTCAAGGGCTTCAACTGTCAGCCTGTATCGTTTTGATGCAGTAACCTTGGAGTAAAGTAATGGAAGCTCCACATTTTCGAGAGCACTAGTTCGGGGTAGTAGGTTATAATTCTGGAATACAAAGCCAATCTTTTTATTCCGTATTTCAGCCAATTGATTTGCATTGAGGGAAGATAGTTCCATACCCCCTAGAAGAAGCCTCCCACTAGTTGGGATATCAAGACATCCCAGGAGGTTCATAAAGGTAGATTTTCCTGATCCAGAAGCGCCCATAATGGCCACAAATTCTCCTTCCCCCACCCCTAATGAAATCCCCCTCAACGCAGGAATTTCTACACCTTCGCCTAAGTAATAAGTTTTATTGAGCTGTTCTGCAAGGATAAAATGTGTCATAATGATTAATGCTTTTTATTGTCTAAACCCGAACCTGAAGCCAGATTTTCCAGATGAAACGCCTTGCTTCCACTGGGAAAGATAACCCACAACCACTTTTTCTCCCTCATCAATTGACCCATTTGACACTTCAGTATACCGTCCATCTGAAATTCCTGCTTTAATTGGAATACGTTTTACCTGTCCACTGTCATTAATGATCCACAGACTCTGCTGAAGATTTAAAAGTTTTTCCTCATCCCCTGAATCTTTATCCTTTTCTTCATCATAATGGTATAAATACTTATCTGCTGGATCAGCTTTAAACCTCAATGCAATATTTGGTACCCTCAATACATCCTTTTTCTCATTAGCAATGATCGAAACAGTGGCGGTCATCCCTGGTCGCAAGACAAGATCTGGATTGGCAACCTCAATTATCGTTGCATAGGTGACCACATTCTGCTCTTGTTTGGGGGCAAATCTCACCTGGGAAACTTTACCACTGAAGGTCCTTTCTGGAAAGGCATCTACAGTAAAAAGGACTTCCTGTCCCGCCTGAATCTTCCCGATATCAGCTTCGTCCACATAGGCTTCTACTTGCATCTTGGTCAGATCTTGTGCAATTAAAAATAGATCAGGGGTCTGGAATGTGGATACCACAGTTTGTCCCACATCGCAGTTTCGAGAAATCACAATGCCATCAACAGGTGAATAAATAGTGGTATACTCTAAATCTACTTTCGTAGAATTAAGGAGTGCCCTCGACTGTTCTTTTTTGGCCTGAGCAGCAGAAAGCGCAGCCTTGGCTGCCTCGTAGTTAGTCTCAGCAACCTCTAAGTCTCTCTCAGATGCAACAAGGCCCTTACTCAAGTTCTTGATTCTCCTCAGGTTATTTTCCGCGTCCAGAAAGAATACTCTAGCCTCTTGGGTCTGAGCTTGAGCTAGATTAAAACTGGCATCAGCCTGCTTTACCTTTGCCTGATATATATCGGTTTCCAATTGGGCTATAACCTGACCTTTCTTCACCTGGGAGTTGAAATCAGCACAGATCCTGGTTATCCTGCCAGAAACCTGACTGCCAACCAGAACAGTAATGACGGGATTAATTGTTCCTGTTGCCGTAATCTTTTCTACAATATCACCCCTGTCCACATCGATTGTTTCGTATTTGCTTTCCTTATTGCTGCCTTTTAAGGAGTAAAAAACCACAATAGCAACGATAAGTGAAATACCTGTTCCGATGAATAATCTCTTCTTCACTGAAATTCTCCTTTTGAGCGTTTCTTTGGACAACTACACTACCATAAGATTCAAGAGGATTTTTAATGCAGTCATTTATATAACGTATAGAATAATAAGTATACTATTTTATAAAGAAAATCAAATGTCGCAATTTCATCAACTGTGGTTGAAAGCCAGGTACTGTAGGATTATAAACATAATTTTAAGCTGGTAGTGATGAAGGAAAAAGTTTGAGATTCTCCGTAAGTCAATCGAAGTAATTCGGATGGGTATTACTGAAGGTTCGATGTTGTAAGGCTGATCATTCTGACCTTTGAATTACAAACCATACTAAGCTTATGTTATGCATTTGCTATTACCCACATTTTTGCAAGTTATGTTGCGAGTATGATTATGTTGCGAGATTTTGTGGTCGGGGACACGCCAAGAGGTCTCCAATTTTATTTGTACCGTACTAAAATAGCAACCTCGTTTTCTTCTCTTAATTATCCATTGGAAATCCTGTGGTATATAAGCTGCTAAAGTCAGAATGGCACTAAAATGCTAAAATGATAAATAATTGTTGAATACAATTAATAATAAAGCTACTCTATAGTAAAGGAGGCAAACAATGAGAATATTGCTAACCCATTGGTATTATCCTCCACAGATAGGAGGAGTAGAAACAATTCTGAAAGGAATCTCTGAGACTCTTGCTTCTCGCGGACACAAGATAACAGTCAATGCAGCGAAAGTGGATGAACAAAAGGAAATAGAGTATCCAAAAGTAAAAAATATTTTGTCTTTATAGAAGCAATGGCTATGGAGAAAATAACAAGAGATAATTACCCATGGGGAAACAGGGTTTTTAATAAAAGATCAACAAAATTATGAGGAATTAACGGAATTATTCCATAGAATATTGGACTTTGACTTTCAGTATTTGAAAGAAATAGGCAAAGCAGCCCGGCAGGAAGTACTCAGTAACTTTTCGCTAAATAGCATGGCAGATAAACTTGAGGAGTATATAGATGCATATTTAACTTACCTGGGAGGAGGATAGGAGGATGAAGGAATTGATCGAATATATTGCGAAATCACTGGTTGATCAACCTGATGCGGTTAAAGTTACGGTGGTGGAGGGTGAAAGAACTTCGGTTATTGAATTGAGTGTAGCCAATGAAGACATGGGGATGATTATTGGTAAACAGGGGAGAACTGCAACGGCAATGAGGACTCTCTTGAATGCAGCTTCCATGAAACAGAAAAA
>CBDTTR010000204.1:0-4462 GCA_965363405.1 uncultured bacterium
TTTTATCTGGTTATCTACAATATTCAAGTTGTCTATTAGTTTCTGGATCCCTGCTTTCGCAGGGATGACAGACAAGGATGGAACCGATTGAAAAACATGTCATTCCCGCGCAAGCGGGAATCCAGCATTGTTAATAATTTTATCAAGGCATTCAACTGGAAATTTCCGGATAAGCAGATACTTTTATTAAACAAATTGATGGCTTATGAAGATAAAGGGAAATATCTCTTTGCTGACTTTTCCCATAGCTCTCTGAGCCATCCTATCAAATCATCAACTATAATGGTGTATAAGCAGGGTATGATGAACAGAGTCAGGAGGGTAGCACATGCTAAACCGAAGAAGATGGTGCTTGCCATAGGTGCCCATATTTCTGATTTTCCTCCCAGGCCAATCATCATGGGAAACACTCCAGACATGGTGGTAATTGAGGTCAGTATAATAGGTCTTACGCGCAGACGTCCTGATTGAATGATTGATCGGTAGCGGTTTACTCCTTTTGCCCTGGCATTATTTATGAAAGTGACCATGACGATGGCATCGTTCACTGCAATGCCAGCAAGCCCCATAACTCCGTAAAGGGTAATGATTGAGAAAGTGGGTTTTGCTGCGGTAAAGAGGGCGGTGAGAAGGAGTCCGATGATTGCTCCTAAAAAGGCAAAGGGAATAGCAAAGAGAATTATAATGGGTTGGATATATGATTTAAATTGAGTTCCCAGGATGAAATAAATCAAAAATACACCCAGGAGGAATAACTGCATAAGCTTCGTTTGATACTGCTCAAACTTTGCGAATATGCTCTCAAATCTAACCTTGTAATCGGGGAACACATTTAGTATCTTCTTGATTTCCTGCTTTAGACTTTTGTCTACTCGTTCCAAAGAGTTGACTTTTCTATCCACACTGGCAGTAACAGTAATAGCACGTTCCTGTTTGTAACGTCTGATAAACGTATATCCGGGCTCTACCTTTATGGTGGCAAAGTTTCGGAATGGAATCATTTCACCGCTTGCTGTTGCTATTTTGATATTTTCTACGTCCTCTACACTTTCAACTGCCTGCTGATGGTATTTTACTACTACATCTATTTCATCATCACCTTCTCTGTATACGGTTGCCACTTTGCCTTCATAGGCATTGCGGATAGCCATGGAGATCTGGTAAACATCAAGGCCGTAAATCGCTGCTTTTTCTTCATCAATGTAAATCTTTATGTCTTTTTTACCGGGGCGGAAATCATCGGCAATATCATAAACCCCGTTGATGGTTGAGAGCTTATTTTCGATGCGTCCAGCAATTTGATTAAGTTTGTTAAAATATTTTCCCTGCACTTTCAGTTCTACATCTTTGGGTGTGGGTGGACCACCTCTTACTTTCTGAAAATCCAGGCTTTTTATTCCTGGAATGTCATGTAAACGTGATCGCATATCGTTTATAACCTCATCCATTGAGCGTTTACGGTATTCTTTATCAACCAGATCAACCATGATTTGTCCCACGGAGGTATCAAAATTCCACTCTTCCATAGTAATCAACTTTCCCGGGCTGGTAATAATTGCACTCACTTCTTTTTTTGGTAGAGACATAACCTTTCGCTCAATTTCCGAAAGTGTCTTATTGGTAGCGTATATATTGGTTCCGGCTGGCATGTGTACATTGATGTAAAACTGAGAGACCTCTTCGGTTATAAAGAGTTCTTTGTCAATGGCTCCTGATGAAAGCAGTATAAAGCACATAAGAATAAGAGCCATAACCCCACCACTGAACCAGTAACGCTTGCGTAAAACCTTTACAAGATAACGGGAATAAATCCTGCGAAGCCGATTAATGAGTCGGTGACGTTTTGTACTGCGGGACTTACTGCTGCTCCACTCTGAGATATGAGCAGGTAGTATCAGAAAGGCTTCCCCTAAGGATGCAGTAAGTGAGAGACAGACAACAATGGGGACTACCCTGAGAAATTTCCCCATGACATCTGGTAAGAGCATTAAGGGGAGAAAGGCAGCAATGGTGGTGAGACAGGCTGTGAAAACCGGTGCGGCTACTTCCATAGTTCCAATAACTGCTGCATCTTTAGGCTTCATGCCTTTTTGCATGTATCGGAATGAGTTTTCTATGATGACGATAGCATCATCCACAATAATGCCTATTACCATCATCAGCGCGAATAAACTACTGGTATTAAGAGATTGACCAACGGTCTGCATGAAGATAAAGGTACACAGCAGTGAAACAGGAAGGCCCAGAGCAGCAAAGAGGGCGTTACGCCACCCTAGAAAAAGATAAAGCAGTGTGATTACCATCAGCATACCCAGTGTGGCATTGATGGTTAATTTGCCCAGGGCATTTTTAATCTGTATGGAACTATCATTGGTGAGGGTAATATTGCATTGGGGAGGGATTCTGCTTTTAAAGTCACTGACAATTCCCTTCACTTCATTAACGATTGCGATAGTATTCCCTTCACTTTTTTTAGAGAGGTTAAGTGTTATTCCCGGTTTTCCACTGAGAAAGGAAAAGGTTCTGGGTTTCTCAAAGGTATCTTTGATTTTTGCTATGTTGCCGATTTTAACGTGATGACCGGAAGGATCTGTTTGGATAATTACCTTTGACATATCGTTGGGCCTGGCATATTCTCCCATAGTCCTTACGATATACTCTGAGCGGCCTATGTCAACGGTTCCAGCGGGGACATTGATATTGGTAGCTTTAAGTGCATTAATTACTTTCTCTAAGGAAAATCCGTAGCTGTATGCTCTTTCAGGATCAACTTCTACCCAGATTTCTCTTTCTCGTATTCCTTCAAGCTCTACTTTAGATATGTTGTGGATCTCAAGGAATCTATCTTTCATGTCATCGGCTATATCCTTAAGTTCTCTTTCGGGTAAGTTTCCACTGAGTGTTACAAACACAACCGGGACCATTTCTCCTGTAGCCAATTCTAATACTATGGGATCCTCGGCATCTTCCGGAAGATCGTCTGTGCTGTCAACCTCAGACCGCAGGTCCTGGAGGATAAACTTAAAATCGGTGTCACTCATATCCTCAAAACGGACGAAGATGGTGGATTGTCCCTCTGTCGATTTAGATGAGATGAAATCTATCTTATCCACATCCTCGATTTCATCCTCAATCTTGATAGTAATTAACTTTTCGATTTCTTCCGGAGATACCCCGGGGTAGGTGGTTAAGATGATTGCCATATTGAAGCTGATGTTGGGTAGGAACTCCCGTGGAATGCGAACAAGAGCTGTCAATCCCAATAGGATAATTGCTATCATCAGGATATTGGCAGCAACTGGATTATTTACGGAGGTTCTTGCTAAGTTCATGAAGAGATCTATTACCTGCTAGATTGCAATGAGGCGTATTTTTTTTCCAATGATTGAGATGTTAAAGTCAGGCTCGATCTTAATGAACAATAATTAGGGAAGCTCGTTTCTGATTTTTACCCCGTTAGAAAAGGAGCCCTGTCATTTATAACGGGTGAAAAGAGTAATGAGCTTTAGCGGAATTTAAGGTCCCGTTTAGGCTTTTTAACGGGGTTTACTTTAGTGCCCTCGGAAATTGCATGAGATCCAACAGTAATCAGCAGGTCTCCAGGGGAAAGCCCTTCTTCAACTATTATTTCAGAATCTATGATAGAACCGGGAGTTATTTTCACCTTGTGAGCAAGACTATCCTGTATCACAAAGACAAACAAATTCCCCTCCTCGTTGAGAATGAATTCTTGAGGTATCACTACAACCTGTGAATGATTTCCCGTTTGTATCTTAAGACGGGCAACCATTCCAGGTTTCAGCTTGGGTTCGCGATTGTTTATAATTTCAACTTCAACAGGGAAGGTGAGTGAATTCTCGTTGGCTTTTATCCCAACGGAAAAAACCGTGCCTTGATATTCTTCCTGGGGGAAGGCATCCAGATGAACCTTAACCCCTTGTCCTTTCTTAATCTTGTGAATCTCTTTTTCTGATACACCTATCCGGATCCGCACCTTGCTGGCATCAACAACAGAGGCAACTTCCATCTGGGGTGATACCGTCGTTCCTATATCTATCAAGCGTTCGGCCAGAGTTCCTTTGATAGGGCTCCTAATGGTACTTTCTCTTAAATCTCTTTGGGCGATTTTTAATGAAACCTGTGCTCCTTCCAGCAAACCCCTGTCTGCTTTTTCTTTTGCTTTTGCTAAATCGAGATCCAGATCTGAAATAACACCATCTTGAAAAAGGGTCTCTTTGCGAGCAATATCCCTTTTGCTGGTGAGATAATGGCCTTCTAGCTGAGTTACCAGGGCGCGTGCCTTTTCTACTTTAAGTTTCAGCAATTCATCATCCAGCTTGAAGATGGGGTCACCGGATTTAAGATAATCTCCTACTTCTGCATGGGTGGTTTTAACCTTTCCAGAAACCTCAGGACTTATTTCTGCTTCTTGCCATGCCTTAACGATCCCGTTTGATTCAAT
>CBDTTR010000205.1:0-4424 GCA_965363405.1 uncultured bacterium
TACAGCAAGTACCCGCAGCACTCAGAGGAGGCGGAGTAACATTTCATGTGGATGTGGATCCCGTGTCATTGTTGTGATGCAGTTCTTAGATGGGATGACATGACATATGAAAATTTATTAGCTGGTGGAAACCTGTAAAGTTTAGGTTGCGTTGAATGGCTTAAGGTTGCGCAGCTCGTATCAGAATTAGTATCATAGATTTTGGATAAGGAATAGCAGTCACCTCGAATAATAAAGTTTTTACAACTTAAAATAAAGTTTACATAGACGTTTAATTTTGATTTGAAGGAGGATTCGATGGAAGAGAAAGATTTGACTAAGATGACTGTGGTAAAATTAAGAGAGGAAGCCAAGAAGTATACAAGTATTCAAGGTGCCCATGCCATGAAGAAAGAGGAACTGATTAAAGCTATTGCTGATGCTCGGGGTGAGCCCATTGAGATTAAAAAAAAGAAGCCAAAGAAGAAAAAGAAAAAGGTGATCAATGTCGCTGATGCAAAAAAGCAAATCAAGGAACTTAGAGTTAAGAAAGAAGAAGTACGCAAGACAAAAGACAAAAAAATGGTTGGTCGTTTGAGAAAAAAGATAAAAATATTGAAAAAGCAAACCAGAAAATTTGCAAAAGAGAAAGCTGGAGAGTCTGCACCAGTGGAAAAGAAAGAGGAGAAAGCATGATCAAGGATGCGATAAGAAAAGATTTAACGCAAGCCATGAAAAACAAAGAGACATTAAAGGTATCTACTTTAAGGATGATGCTCGCTGAAATTGTGACCAAGGAAAAGGAAAAGGGGGACCCCATCGATGGCGAAGTTGCTGTAAGAGTCTTTTACACTATGATCAAGAAGAGGGAGGAATCCGCTAGACTTTATGGAGAAGCAGGAAGAGAGGATTTTGCTCAAAAGGAGAGGGGAGAGATCGATGTTATAAAAGGCTATTTACCTCCCCAACTTGGTGAAGATGAGATCAGGGAAGAAGCAAAGAAGGTTATTGCAGAAGTTGGAGCTCATGACCTTAAGGGGTTAGGAAAGGTTATGGGAATCTTGTCCAAAAATTTATCGGGGAAAGCATCAGGGGGTGAGACGAGCAGGATTGCGAAAGAAGAGCTTGAGAAATTACAGCAGGAATGAGAGTTAGTATTTAACCAGTGCGGTTTTATAGTTGGGTTGTTTTAAAGAGTAAGGTGCCAATAAAAGTTGCCACTGATCCAAAGGCAATTAAGGATGGCACATCCTCTTTGCAGGTGGCCGTTTGCTTATAATATGTGAAAGTGATGGCTGTCAATAATTATATAAAATCCCTTAGCTCCATCATGTGTTCAGGGGTTCTCAATTTGTTTATTGCGCCATCCAAAATTTGCCTGATCCTTTCTCTAGTCAAATCAAGTTGCCATCCAATTTCTTCTAACGTGTGATCATGGTTTTTCCCTATGCCAAAGCGGAGTTTGATGATCTTTTTTTCTCGTTGGGTTAAATCAGATAACGTACCATCCATCACCTGAGACAAATTAGATAAAACAGCTTTTTCTAAAATAGAATTAGTTCCATGATCTAAAAAGCTGTTGATTGGATTTTCACCCTCTTCTTCAATAAAGGTATCTAGTGGTATAGCATCTTTAAAACTTTGCATCACCTTCTCAACGGATTCTAGAGAAGCATCTGCCTCTTGGGCTATTTCTGTTATAGTAGGTTCCCTTTTTGATTTCTGCTGCAATCGTTTTGATGCTTTTACAATCCGATTCAATTTTTCACTTACGTAGACTGGTGTTCTGATTGTCCTTGATTGACAGTCAAGTGCTCTTATTATAGCCTGCCGTATCCACCAGGTTGCATAGGTAATAAATCTATGACCTCTCCTGTAATCATAGGTATCGATTGCTCTTATTAAACCCAGGTTGCCTTCCTGTATGAGGTCAGGCAAGGCTAGACCAGGCTGGACATATTTTTTGGCTATACTGATTACCAGCCGCAAGTTTGCTTGAACCAGTTTATTCTTTAATGTTTTTATTTCCTTTGAAATGTGAGCAATTCCTCTCAGTGTCTCACTGAGCTCCTTTATAATAGTGGTTTGCTTTTTAATATATCTTTTGCTAGCAGGTAGTTTCTCCAGGTCTTTTAAAATATCATTGGCATTCATGCGACAAAGACTTACTTTGGCTATGCGTTTGGATATCTCTGACTCAATTTTGTAGATTTTACCTTTGAGCTCCTGTTTAGTTTTAGAACGGTTGCTTAGCCTTTTTTGCAAACGGTCGACCTTTTTCCGTTCTCTCTCTAACCTGATGATATCATCAAAGTGTTGAAAAGCACTGTTTAAAAGCTGAAGCTTTCTCCTGATCACTTTTGTTTTTTCGGAAGGAACCAGTTTAGGAAGCTCCTTTATAGAGAGCTGTTTCCATTTTATAACCAGATTCTTACATTCTTCTTCACATTCTTTTATGTGCTTAGCTAGATTTGTCTCCTCTTCTTCGCTTAAGAGGGAGAACCTGCTTATTGATTTAAAATAGATGGCCAGTGGAGAGCTTACTCCATCCTGTGGATCAGAATAGAGTTCGGTTTCTTGTTCGGGAAAGAATTTATTTAATGCACTTTCTCCTTCCTCAGGTTGGATAGAGAATGGAGACAAGTGTGGTTCAGATTGACTGGCTTTCTCTACCAGCCTCAATTTAGGATGTTCTTTTTCACTAATCTCCCCAGCAGGAAGATTCAGGTCACATTCTGCTACTTCTTCATATTCTAAACAAAAAATGTTGTTATTCATAACAACCTCCTCCATTTAATTTTGTGTCTGAAGAGGATCCCACACAAAAATCAGTATTGGGTGTAGTCCGTTACTGTATTTACCTCTACTGGCAGGAGCAACCTATGCAATTTTTATGTGTCTGGTATGATGAAAGCCGAGTGAAAATGATTTTTCAAGGCAAAGTGATACTCGATACAGCAGATCATCCAGCTTAAACGGTTTCAAGATGTAATCATTGGCATTAAGTCGCAAGGCTTTAATGATGTAGGCAACATCGGAGCAAGCGGTTGTAATGATGACCATTATCTCTGGTTTCAGCTCTTTTGCTTTTTTCAGGACTGCGATGCCATTTAGCTGGCCCATATTGAGATCAGTAATAACCAGGTCAAAGTCTTTGGTTTGAAGTGTTTCAATCGCAGCTTCTCCACTTGTTGCTGTTGTGATGTGATAGCCTTCATCTGCAAGAATCTCATGAGTCACATCGAGCATATGAGGGTCATCATCAACCAGTAGTATATTGTAGTTTCTCCGTTCTGCTTTTTTAAATGAAATTGAGTTTGACATGGTACAGCTCCTTAAAGATAGTTTGTGTGCTGAGGAATTTCATAACTGTATATGTTTCAGAACAAAATATATCGCCACTTCCTTTGGAATGAATGACCCTGCGCGATTATGAATGCTCTATTGAAGATTATAGAGAAGGGCGATAACTGTGAAAGGAGGGGCTAAAATTGCTATCCGCCCTTCTCTACTTCTGAATGTGGAGGAAAAGAATAACCACGAAAGGAGGTGAATTTGCTGGCTATCGTTCCTCTTTGACTCATACGAGGATGTCTCGAAATAAAAGCGAGACTTTTATGTGATCACTGTCCATTAATCGTTAGGTGGCAACCAATTATCCTCGACCTTAACCAAATACCAGGGTTCTCCCCATGTTAATCCTTCTAATCCTATGTAGATTGGATATACTTGACCCATTGCCAGAAGTGGTAAGATAAAGCCACTTACTATACCCTCGCACTGTAGAGCAAAGATGCTTAAGAATTGGAGGTCAAAATAAATTCCAATAGCTTCTTTGCTCCCGCAATATATTTTCCCTCCAGCAAATCCAATCTGATAATCACTATCGTCAGATCGTTGCCATAATGTATTTTCGATGGAGTAGATATTATTGTTGATCGGGAAGAGGTCACCAATCTCTAGTTGAGCTATACATGGGGTGGAAAACACAACTACCATAAGCACTGATAGAATTAACTTTTTCATAACATGCTCCTTTTCTTGTAGTTTTAAGTTGAAACAAAGCTGCTTAAAAGGTTAAAGCTTTTAGTATAATCTCTTTTTCACTTGCAGAATTCTGAAGAAAGACATGAGTGAAGTAAGGGATATTTAAAAACCATGGTTTATAATTTTATCGACCTCGCTACCTCTCGATGGTGATATCAGATATCAGATTTAGCAAAATATGTGCCACAAGAAAAATTGATGGTTTGAACGCCCGATGCTTCCCGAAAAAGTCTTCTAAAACATAAGTTTGCTTTGTACAGGTTAAAACGAGTCAATATTTAAATAAAAATTGATTGATGAATAAGTTGGTTAGGTTCAACCATTCACATTGATGGATGGTTATATTGAACCAGTTAATGTTTGCATTAGAGACCCCATGCTTAGAGGCTTTGTCACAA
>CBDTTR010000206.1:0-4393 GCA_965363405.1 uncultured bacterium
TTTATCTGCCTAATGACCTTAATCCTTCTATCGATTCTTCCCTTTCCTTTGAGTGCCCAAACCATTGTTGAATACACACACTATCCTTTGCTTACAACTAAGGTAATGCCTCCAAACATTCTTATACTGATGGACAATTCCAGCAGTATCAACCAGCAAGCCCATGATGGGGATTTTGATCCTCATATCACGCATGATGGTTACTTTGACTCTTCGGCCAAGTATGCCTATATCAATGATAGTTATTTTAAAAGGAATGCAACGGGCAATTGGGATGGAAATTTTCTTAACTGGTTAGCCATGAGGAGGATTGACATTTTAAGAAAGGTTCTGGTTGGTGGGAAGGCTGTGGCAAATTCCCGTGATGGTAGTGGTGTTCAAAAGCTTGTAGGAGAAGAAGATGTTGAACCGGGTTATGATTTCATAAAACAGTATGAAGAGGGAGCAGGTGCGTTCTATCCTGGACAGGCGGCACTTGGGCTGACAACACTCTCACCTGTCTACTTTGGTTTGGATAAAGGATTCATATATGTGGGGGACAATACTGATCCTTTTTCTCATCACACCATGAGATTTATGATTAGAGTGGAGAAAGACAGCAAATCTGAACCAGACTCCTTTGTTGAAGGAAATATCTCTGGGTTGTTACAGAGGATAGGAACCAAAGCCCGTTTCGGTCTGGAAGTTTTTAATGATGATGGGGAAGGTGGAAGAATTATTAATCCCGTTGGCGATGAGTTGAACAACCTCATTAGTAATATTGAAAACGTTAAGACAACAACCTGGTCTCCTTTGGCCGAATCCTTCTTTGAGGGCGTAAGATACTTTATGCAAATAACACCTTACTACTCCCAAACGCCCGCCGATTATCGATTGGGAGATCAGGATGACCCGTTCTTTTTTCAGGAATTCTCACAGGATGTTCATTGTGTTAAGTGTTTTGTCATCTTGATTACGGATGGAAAGTCGACTCACGATAGAAATATACCTGTAGTTCCACCGGGTGGTACTCCTGGCAATCTGAGAGACTATGATTCAGATTCCAATGATCCAGGGAGTTATGCCGAAGAAGGTTCTGGTTATCTCGATGATGTTGCTCTCTGGGCACATATAAGCGATTTGCGCGGAGGTGATCAGGATCTTGAAAACAACCAGAACATCACGTTATTTACTGTCTCTGCCTTTGGCTCTGCTTCTGAGCTTTTAAAAGATGCAGCAAAAAATGGAGCATTCATTGACCTGAATGATAATGATATGCCCGATCTTGATAATGAATGGGACAGCGATAAGGATGGTGTTCCTGACAACTATCTTGAGGCAAAAGGTGGCTATTTTTTGGAAGAAAAACTGATGCAGGCGGTAACAGGAATCTTCCAGAGAACAGGTTCGGGAAGTGGAATGACCATAGCATCCAATTCATTTCAAAATGAGGGCTTGCTTTTTAAAACTTTTTTAAAACCATACCCTTGCCAGGATGGAACTGAAACCCACTGGATGGGATTTCTTCATGCCCTTTGGATTGATGCCTTTGGAAACATCAGAGAAGACACCGATGGTGATAAAGCCCTTGTTTATGAGCGAGATAACATCATCAGGTTTGTCTTTGATGAGGAAGCTCAAGAAACCAGGGTGAAAGTATTTAGTGATGATGATGGAGACGGGAAAGCAGACCATGATGTTCCTGATGCAATGCGGTCTCCGGAAGATATCAGGTCTGTTTGGGAAGCAGGAGAGAAGCTTGCGTTAAGGAGTGCTGATGATAGAAAGATCAAAACGTATATTGATCGTGACAGAGATGGTAGAGTTGATCCTGGAGAATTTATAGACTTCGTTCCGGGAAATGCCCCTTTTCTTCAACCTTACTTAAGGGCTGCTGATGATGAGGAAGCTGCTGACATTATTGATTATATAAGGGGTAAGGAGATTTTTGGTTTCAGGAAAAGGGCTATCGAACTCGATGACATAGATAGAGTATGGAAATTTGGAGATATCGTCCATTCTACTCCGGCACTATCAAGGTATCCCCTTGAAAACTACCACCTCATTTATCGAGATGTTACTTATGGTGAATTCTTTAACAGATGGAAGGATAGGCCACTAACAGTATTTGCCGGTGCCAATGATGGAATGATTCATGCCTTTAAAGGAGGTGTCTATCATCCAGGGGATAATCCTGATACTTCAGGTGAAAAAGAATATGGCTGGTATGGTTCAGAGAAGACCGCTACCAGCCTGAGTAGTATAGGTGATGAGCGGTGGGCTTACATCCCGTATAATCTTCTTCCTCATCTGAAGTGGTTAACCAGCAGGGACTATACCCATGTGGACTACGTGGATTTAAAGCCTAAGGTTACCGATGCAAGGATATTCACTGATGGAGCCGGTAATCCTGTAGACAATGATCACATAAAGGGGTGGGGTACCATACTTATCGGAGGCATGGGACTGGGAGGAGGGAACATATCGATTACTGATGATTTCGGATCAGGTACAGAGTCACAATCGTTTCGCTCAGCTTATTTTGCGCTGGATGTAACTATTCCTGATAGTCCCAGATTGCTATGGGAATTTACCCACCCAGCATTGGCCTTTACTACATCTTATCCTGCTATTGTCCGGGTTGAAGCAGATAAAGGGGTAGATCAGCCAGAAGATGACAGATGGTTTGTACTCTTTGGTTCCGGTCCAACAGATTACCAGGGCATGAGCAGTCAGTCAGCGAGCCTGTTTGTGGTTGACCTGAAAACGGGAGAACTTGTTAAAATCTTTGAAGGGATGGAGGACAATAGTTTTATGTCAAGCCCTATAAGTGTTGATGCAAATCTTGATTTCAACACGGATGTTGTCTATGTAGGGGAATCCCATTTTTCAGAACAAGGATGGCAAGGGAAGATGTATCGCCTATCCACCAGGGTTTGTGCCGGAGATGCATGTAAGGACCCAAACAGGTGGAGCTATTCTACGGACCCTAACAAGTGGACATTCTCCACACTTTTCAGTTCCCCTCAGCCCATCACTGCAGCTTCTAATGCCTCCTTAGATGAGCACCTTAATCTGTGGGTTTACTTTGGGACGGGAAGGAATTACGCTGTTTCTGATAGCATTAATACTTCTTCGCCACATTATTTTTTTGGGATAAAGGACCCCTGTTACCAGGGTAACTGTACTGACGAAGTGTTTTTCAATCAGTTATATGACTCAAGTAAAGTAGATGTTTATCAGGGAGGAGGAGTGGTAGGGGCGGCAGCAGCCAACTGGAATGATTTCGTTTATGAGGTTCAGAAGAAAGAGGGGTGGTATCTTACCTTCCCCTTTGGAAGGGAACGCATGATTACCAAACCAGGTCTATTGGGTGGCAGTCTTATCTTTACTACCTATGAACCTGATGATGATATCTGCAGCGCGGGTGGTATAAACAATCTTTATACACTCTATTATCAAACAGGTACTGCCTGGAAGGTAGAAACAGAGCTTGTTAAAAGGGAGAGCACATATGGAGACAGTGGTGAATCAAAATCAGGCAAATCTGAACAGGAAAGCAAGTTGGAAGTAAAGACACCTTTGCAGAAAGGTTTGCCGGCATCTCCTGTTATCTACGTAGGAGAGACCGTTACAGTAGTGAGTAGTGATAGCAATAGCCTGGTTGGGACGCTCAACATGAAAACTTCCTTTAAAACTAGAAGTGGTATGGAATCGTGGAGAGAGGAGTGAGGACAAAGCAAATGCGGATTTCTGATTTCGGATTGCGGAATCAATTTAAATGTTGTGGGTTACGCGTTTCGTGTTACGGGTTCAATGGTATTCTTTCTTATTCATCCGCAACTCGCAACCGTAACGGGTTTCATTTGTCCATGCAATTGTTGAAAATAGATTCTGCTTATCTACAATACTCAAGTTGTCTATTAGTTCCTGGATCCCTGCTCCCCGATCAGAGTCGAGGACAAGTTTCGCAGGGATGACAGACAAGGATGGGACCGATTGAAAAAACGTGTCATTCCCGCGCAAGCGGGAATCCAGTGTTGTTAATAATTTCATCAGGGTATTCAACTGGAGATTCCCGGATAAGCAGATAACAAGTTATATTCTAGAACCCAGACGCCTGTACTTACAAGAATCCGCTGGGCGTACTTGCCCAACGGATTCTTGTGCAATTATAAACAGATTCAGTACCTGATAAACTCTCCCCAGATGCTGTTTCCCAGCTAGACGGAAACAACCTTTTTCAGGTACCTTTTTCCCAATTCTTTCATATGTGTTAAGTATGTTCTTCTTGACGTTGAATTCAATGAAGAGAGGCTTGGCAACCCATAAAAAGAAGGGGGCCTTAGGAGCACATAAATGTAATGTAATCCTCCCAGTTCATCGATTCCATATAGATAGGCTGTTTTGCCAT
>CBDTTR010000207.1:0-4389 GCA_965363405.1 uncultured bacterium
TACGAAGGGTTGATAATTTGGACTTTCTGATTGGGATCCCTAATGGTAGTAGTGTGAGTTTTTAATGGGCAGAAGGGAGGCACAAGATGTGGACATACCAAGGGAAAAGGCAGAGTCAAAGCCCAGCCTTGTAATAGGTATTGAATCAAACAATCTATTCTATTTCATTATCTCTCTAATCGTTTTCAAAACCAAATGAAACATTTGCTTTATCAGTCATTTTGACTGAAATTTCCTTTAGATCAGCCTGTATTAATTCACCAGTCAACTGGGTGGCAACAGCAATCTGTTTCCACGCTAGGGTTTTGTCAAATTTATCAAGGTGGGCATCTATTGACCAGTGGGCACTCATATCCGTACTGAATCCATATCCTGGAATCTCTCTTTCCAGTGCGATTGCCCCCATAGCTTCCCACCTTCCTCCACTCCTTGGAGGGCAGTGAACATAAGTTCTCGGCAACTGATTGTCTTTTACAGCTTTAATTGCCATTTGTATCAGGTGATCATTATCCTGAACAAACAGCCTTGTCACTTCAGGCTTGCCAGTAGGCAAAAATTCATCCCCTTTTTCTCTGTATTCCAATTGCCCCAGGTGTTCTATTCCCATGCTGGCTACGATCTTACTTGCAGATTCTGGATGTTGATCAAACCAGTCGACCGCGTGTCTTCCCGGCATATAGTGTTGAGGATCGAGAACTACCAGGAGTGTTCGTCGCCTTTCCCCTTTAGGAATGTGAGAAAAATAGTGCATGACCGCAAGAATGCCCAGAGCACCATTTTCCTGGGTAACGTTGGGACCGTCAGTATGAGTGAGCAAAAGGACTATTTCATCATTTTCTTTTCCGTAATGTTTGCCCGGCAGGAATCCGGAAAGGAAAAAGGTTTCAACTTCTTCTTTCTTTGCCGAAAGTTTCAATGTTGCAGTAAGGCCTTTCATAGCGGCTTCTTTGACCTGTTCACCAGACACCCGGTCAAGATACAGAGCTGGTACACCAAATTCAGATGATTCATAGGGGAGCATATATATTCCGGAGGCCCTAGCAGGTCCCATCTCGGAAATTACCAGTCCACCCACCGCATTACCGTTTTTCAAAATGTCATTGTACCCCCCGAACATTGCAGGATAGGCGATTTGATACCACTGGTTTAAGCTAAAACTGTCTGTTGGATGCGTATTGCTATCCGAGACATATTCAAATCCACTATACACATCAAACATGGGGGGGAGAGGATCGGGTAAACGCGGTATCTCAAACACCACAATTTTCCCTTCAATGGATGCTGGCGGATTTTCATCATCGTAGTAGATGAGTGGTGCTGTAACACCTGATGTGTTCGTTGATCCTGAATTAGGCCAGTAAGAAGCTACCCAGACGTCTTTACTCTCAATAGAAAGAGACCAAGCACCTTTGTTTCTGTCGTTTGAGGTAAGCCAGCGGTCGTAGGTGATGAAGTCCTTTTTTATGTCAGTGAGGCCACATTTTTTGAAACCATTTTCAAGAAAGGACAAATAGCTCTTCCAAGAGGGACTTCCTGCAAAGGTTGTACCCTGTTTATCTTTCTGAATATGCCACTCCTGGAGTTCATCAGATGTCGGCAAAAAGCTCTTGTTGAACGTGGCAAGTTCATCTATTGTCCTTCTCAAGGTGCACCTCCTTAATGCATTCAGAACCTTACTTGGGGTGGCATGTCCTGAAGGGACCACACTTCATAGGGAGCGAGGTCTGTGGATGTAAAGGGATCCCAGAAAAACTGCTTTTCAAGCCAACGTTTTCGCATAGCAAACATGGCGTCTACATCATCGTCACTGAACTGCTGATCTTTTCTCTTGAGGAGCACCTGATGGTAGGCGTCAAACATAGTTTCAACAGCATCCTTTACCAAGGTAAAATTCTCTTCGTTTACTTCCAGAAAAGGCATCTTAAAAAAGCTCACACCGATACACGAAGCTTTCAGTTTGTCCTTATGGTTTTCTTTAAGAAGCGGTTCTCTGAAGGGAACAATATCCAGTTTATGCTTTGCAAAGAGTTTATCCATTTGCTCCTTTACAAAGGTCACATCTTCATCAATGATCGTTCCCGGGGTAACATCCATTATTCCTCCTACCATGTCACCGCCATCCTTGTTGTATGAAAAGTTCATGGCAATGTGAAGCATACCGACAAGTGGCGTGCTGGGATAGATGTCTATTTGTATGTATCGATTCACGAGTGGTTCTGGCATCATAGGGGGCATTTCCTTCTTTACAACGGTTCTCATAAACCCGCACTTTTCAACTACATCACCCCGAACTACCTTAACGACATAATCTGCAGCCTCCATCTCAAAATGTTCAGTTTGGGTGGTTTGAGTACTGTTAAGTTTGCTGACAGCCCCAAAAACCTTTTGCTCCATTTTGTCGGCAAATATACTCATTGCTTTTGAAAGTAGAGATTGTTCTGGAGTGAGTTCTGCAGGATGGGCATCAAAGAGATTATTTTTCATGGGAGCCTCCTTGCTAGAATGAATTGGCATATAGGACAACAATATTATTGTCATATGCCAATGTGGTTATATATTGTAGGGTGTTTTCTTGCAGTCAGTCAAGCTAATTTGACTTTATTTATTATAAAATCTCATAATTATAATAAATGAAAAGATTGTTTAGCAGAACATTGATCGCAAAATATTGAGATGGCGGTATACCATATCTTGGGGTACTTACGAAGAGGGAAAAACTTTGACATTCTTGCAAGCTTATCAAGTCCACTTCAGAACACTTTTACTTTGAGATACACTTAGTAGTTAAAAATATCGGCTTCCTGGTTGGGGTCCATCAGTTTTAATATCTTTTGTATTAAATCTTCCCGCTCGATGAACGCAATTATTTTCATCGAACCGGCACATTTTGGACAAATTAAAGGGTCTGTTTCATATGTTTTTTGAATTAACCTGGCCCAGCTCTTGCGCTGTTCAGGTGAGATAATGTCTTTTAATCCCGCCATTGTCGCTTTTTGGAGTCCACTGCCCATCGTCCACGGTCCATAGTATATTTTCTGTGGACTTTTGACTGTCGACCGTTGACTCAAATGAGCTTCCATCATTATCTTTTTCTGTTTTTGACCCGCTCCTCTTACTAAATGAACGCACATAGCCTAACTCAGGTGAACCAGGCTCCCAGAGTGTTGATAATATCTCTAAAAATTGCATGATATCTTCTTTTGACAAATATTGTTGGGTAGGATTGTCAACCTTTACTGTTCTATTATGAGACCTACCATCTTTTAATTCCTTTATTAATAAATTTCCTCTTCTCTCGTCAGTCTGAATTATTTTCTTTTTAAAATTTATCTCTAATCTTTTTAATGTCTTGCTTATATATTCCCTGGAAAGATTGAACTCTCTACCAATATCTTCCATACTTTTTCCTTCAGCTCTTTTTTCTAGAATTTTTATATCACGATCACTAGCTACATGCGATAAGATGTTATTTATAATTTTGCGCTTAAAGGGATCATTGTTTGCCATTAATTTATCAGGAGAAAAATAGTGTTCTCCTTTAGCCAATGGTGCATTAGGTGACTTATACACATTCTCAATTAAATCGTATAATGAAATCGATTTACCTTCTAATCCTGAGAGATCTTCATCAAGACTCATAACATTTCCAAAATATGTTCTCAATAATTCTTTTAAGAAAATAAAATGCTCAATTAATAATTCTTCTGTCCAGGTATACCTTGAATCAAATTTATTCATAATATGTATAATTAAATCTATTAACTCTTCTCTTGTATATTGATGAAGTTCCTTATGAGAAGATTTACTTAAAGATTCTTCCGGATTTTTTAATTGATAAAGCTTTAACTCGCGCTGATCAAAACCTTTTTCGCTATCTAGAATGTATATGTTATCGTATATATCTGTTGATCGCTCCGTAGTAACTCTCTGTATCTCAATACATGAAAAAGCCTCTTCAAGTTCTTTTAGGGTACCAGTCAAGACAAGAACTTGATTTCTTCTAAAGATCTTCCTTAATTCCTGACCTCCTTTTAAAACATTGTTCAGATCCATAAAATGTATTCCTACTCTTTTGCCGCTTTTAAGCATCTGTTTTCTTATTTTTTCCCTAGAAGTCATATAGGCTATAATATGCGGCTTAAGTAATTTTTTCTTTTCTTTATTTGGTATGCAAGAATCCTGTATCGCAGGTATAACAACATCTATTAGAAAACCATCTTTCCCTTCATCTCCTTCTCCTGCATCTGGTGCTTTCACATCCCGGAAAACTGATCTCTTTTTAGTCTTGCAGGCTAATTTCTTTTCTGCTTCTATTTGTTTATTTGCTAGAACAATACTATTTTCATTGACTTTGTTATAGTTTTCTGCTGTAGCAACTAACTTAGCATA
>CBDTTR010000208.1:0-4354 GCA_965363405.1 uncultured bacterium
GCTTTTTCAACATCCTCCTTAGCTTCTTCCACTGCTTTTTCAACATCCTCCTTAGATTCTTCGATTGCTTTTTCAACATCTTCCTTGGCTTCTTCCACTGCTTTTTCAACCGCTGGAGTCACTACCGTTTCAGCTTCTTTTGTAGCTGGAGCCTGAATTTCCTCAGCCTTCTCTTCCGTAGTTGCCGTTGGTTCTTCTTGACCTTTCTTACAACTGGGACCACATAGAAAAAAACACAAGACTAATAAGATCAAACAAAAATACCTCATTACTATCACCTCCCTCCTTCTTTGTTGTTTTAAAAAATACTCTTTAGTTTGCTGGCTAGAATAGTATTTATAGTCAATCTGATCACTAAATGCAAACCATTTCCTTGTCATACCTCAGCATACCTTATCTTGTTTCCTATGTTCATCAAGCATGCGATCACAAGGACCATCATACTTATCAACCGTAATAACTATTCATGAAAATGCCTATTATGGCTAAGATTGAGGTGGCCGCTTACCGGATAATCTCCTCACTGTTTAAAATCCAGGTATGTAAGAGGGATGCAAGTTTTTTGTCGCTATAGTTCATCTTAGCTACAACCTCTTTAAGATTAGCAGACAGCTTTTTGTATCCCCACAAGACTCTCCACTTTGTCTCTTCAACACTGTGGCGGGCATAGTAGAAAGGAAGATTTACATCAAAATATGAGAGGGTGTCAGCCTCTTTTAGTACCTCGGCCCTCTCATCTCCTCCTGTCTCATGGTGGGCTATAAGGTAAAAGATATCATCTGCCAGTTCTTTACTTATAGTACACTCTTTCATTATCTCTGCCATAATCCTGGCACTGTTTAACGCATGGGCCTTTTTAAACTCATCAAAGCCACTGAAATCTTCACGCTTCACCTTTCGTTCTTCAATAGCTCTTTCTATGTCATGGCCTAAAGCGGCTATTTTTAGTGCCTCATCGGCATCGGGTTTTAATTTGAGCAGCCACTCCAATGTATTTTTAGAATGAAGCGGATCTTCAGGAACAGAGGATTTCTCAATTATTTCTTCAATCTTCTTCTTTACACAATCAATATTATCCATTTCTGTAAAGAACCAGTACCCTCCTCACGTTTTCAATATTCATCAGGGAAGCGATCACAAGGAGTGTTATAAAAGGCTGATTTATTATACAACCGAGAAAGATAATACCTATTCTCACATCGCGTCCTATTCTAAAATAGCTTCCTTTCTGACCGATTTTTTTCATCATCAAACCATCGTACTTATCAGCCGTATAACTATTCATGAAAGTGCCTATAATTGCCAAGAAGCCAATAAAGAGAGAAAGAAGGGTTCCACTCAAGGAATAGACATACCAGGTCAAGCCAAAAAGGAGGAAGGCATCAGCATATCTATCCAAAACAGCATCAAACCACCCACCAAAATCACTCTCTAAACCTTTCAATCGTGCCACTTCACCATCACAGCCATCAACAATAGACGATAGTTGGGCAAGCACTGCACCGAGAGCAAGGTAACTATAACTACCAACAAAGAAGCATAGTGCAGCTACTGAGGCAAGGAGAAAGGAAAAGAATGATATTTGGTTGGGAGTAATCCTGGTTTTTATGAGATATTTTGTAATTTTATTAGAAAGTGGCCTATTACAATACCGTGATATAGGACCATCGGAAGACTTTTTTAACCGCTCCATCAAAACCTTTTCGGCTTTTTGAAAAGCCTTTTCGTCATCAACATCTATCCAGAAATTCTTTTTGATATCAAATGGTTTAACCTTTCCCTTTTCTGCCAGTAACTTTATCCCTCCAGAAAGGGAGCTTTTTCCATTGTTGACAATACTTGCCTTTATCGATGAAAAGACTGCCTGCGAACATAGAAAAATCCCGGTGTCATAAGCATTATACTTTGATATATGTTTCCCTATATCTACAATCTTCCCGTTATCAACATAGACTTTTGTAACATCACCTACATCTACCAGACGATTTCCATTCGTGTTATAGTCGACAGCTAATATGACTTCTCCCTCTCTCACCCGTTCACTCTTCAGTCTTTCAAGAATATCTCCATTAAAGATATGATCTCCCATTAGAAGAATAAAATTCTCATTTAACAGATCGTTTGCCTTAAGAACAGATATACCGTTTTCCTTCTTCCATTCCTCATTGGTGATAGTGGTTATATTTACATCCCTTCTCAGGGCAAGTTTTTCCAGAAAAGATTTCACATTTTTACCATTATATCCTGTTACCACATAGAAATCGCTCAATCCACTCTTTTTGGCAGTTACTATCACCCGTTCAATGAGTGAGAGGCCCAGCAGGGGGACAAGGGGCTTTGTATCTCCTTTCATATATAATCTGCTTCCTTTACCCGCAGCAATGATAAGGCACTTCATAGCCCAACTCTCCTTTCTGCTTCAATTTATTTAAACAAAAACCCTGTAAATACTTGTGACATGAAACACGACTGCCTTAATATCGCAAGACGTACCAGTCCGCAAATTACACTTCTTGTGAAAGTAACAAAACAGCTATTCGCTAGAATATCACGTGAAAAAGCATCACGAGAAAAAACAAGAAGAGATAGAGTGAGTTTCTGATAGAGGGGTAAAACTGGTTGACATAAGAATGAGAAGGGTTTATTCTCTCGAACACTTACACATAACATTATTGGCCATAATATGTCTAGTAAAATATTTAAGAATTTTCATAACTGCAGGGGGGTTTAGTATCATTATATTAACCCGGGCTATCCGGTTGACAGTTATGAAAAAACTAAGGGAATGTGCTAACAGGAATAAAGAAAATATCCTGGCAGTCTTAGCTAAACCGCTTGTTGTTTTCTTATTACTGGTGATAGCCATCAGCTGCAGAAGTATTGATAAACATACCACTTTAAGCGCTGAGCTGGCGATTGCCCCGGCAGATACTTACCTGTCGATAAAGGAGAGAGAACTCTACTTTAAATATAAAGGCAACTTAGAGCATATCTACCAGAAAATCAGGGATCGGTACAGGTCCAGGGAAGTAGAATTTTTCGTAGTTTTTGGAATATATTTTGGTAGCGCAGAGGGCTTTGCCTCTGAGGATAAGTATCTTGCGATAAACATCAAAACGTCTAAGCTTTTCCATGATTCAAAAACCAAATTTGGCAAAAGAACATCAGAAATATTTCTCAAATATATAGAACCCCTTTTGAAAATCATTGCCAAGGAGAAGGAGATGCTGGATGATTCTCTGATAGCAGGGGTAGCACTGGGTGTGCGGTGGCAGGCAAAAAAAATCATTCCTGTTAGCAAGTATGAAGGAGTGGTGCATGAGCAGATACAACTTATCGTCCTAAAAGATAATCTGAATAGATACTTAAGCGGTGAACTAACCGATCAGCAGTTGTTGGATAGAAGTAGTGTTTTTGTGCTGGATGAGGGAAAGGGTAATCAAAAGATAGCAATAAAGCTAGAATAACTGAACAATGATATTAAATTACATTAAAGGTGAGTTTTTAAACTGAGAATAGAAATGATCAGTGGATCTCAATTATTTGTTACAGGCATGACTTTCTGAGTAAAGGAGCTAAGTTGTTTAGGTTGGATATGCATCTTTCAGGAGAGATTGTAGTCATCTCACTGAATGGTAACTTTGAAAAATTTAATACTATGGAAGTAATAGAAAAAGTAGAACAACAGATCGGTCGCCAGAGGTATAATATAATTTTTGTGCTGAACGGCGTACAAAGTATTGACAACTATGGTGTTGAGGCATTAGTATCCTCCATGTCCATGGTGAAGGCATGGGGTGGGAAAGTTGTTTTAGCCGATATTCCCAAACCAATAAGAGATTTCCCCCAATTTAAAAGCAGATTGGGGGAGTTCGAGACATATGACACCGAATCTGAGGCACTGCAACACGTTGCTGTATGATTTGGTCAAGATAAATGAGGAGATATTACTATGACCGATGAAGAGGTATTATCAGGCACTTGGAAGGAATTTGAAACCTGGATTAGAGAACAGGTAGGCAGTAGTTTTGTCTGAAAAATAAGACCCCTTGACACCAAAGCCAACAGACAAGCTGTGATGGAATCTATATTGAGAACAATAAAAGAAAATAACGGCACATTCCCTCCCAAGGGGGATGCGTTTATAGAATTGACTTCTCATAGAGGCTAGATTAAACTTGGTTGAGGGAATCCTAACGACACACCACAACTTGAATATTACACCTGGATAGTAATGTAAGATGTTTGCAGAAAGGGTTAAATTAACCCTGCTTTTTCTTGGACAGATATTAGTGCATGAAAAATGAAGTCTTTTTAACTAAAAAAAGGAGAAAACAATGACACCCTATCTAAT
>CBDTTR010000209.1:0-4344 GCA_965363405.1 uncultured bacterium
CGCTCATTCACGTCGCGGGGCATCCCCTCTGTTCCCCAGAGTAACCCCACCATCAGGGCATTATACTTTTTTACCAAATCAAGCCCGGCATCAATGCGATCCGCCTGACAGGAGACAGAATTCGCCAGGGGTTTTCCCCCTTTTTTGTGGGCTTTAAGGCCTGCCTCCATCGCCTCTATATTTGTGGTATCAAGCGATAGTGGTAGGTCCACAACTTCATGGATGGTATTTACCAACCATTCCATCATCTCGGCGCCACCTTTTCTTGCCGGGCCTATATTGACATCAAGAAAATCTGCTCCTGCCTCAGCCTCAGCAACCGCCATTTGCTGAATGGGTTTTGGGTTCTTCTCCTTCATGGCAGGTCCAATAGTTTTGGACATGATATTAATGCTCTCAGCAATGGTTACAACTTTCACTGTCTAGCCCTCCTTCTTTATTCTTTTTGTTATGGATTTCAATCCAATCAATCGTTATGCAGCCTTCCAATTCTTTAGAAGCGGTGCTAAATAGGCCGCCTCGCGTGGACCTATCTGAATATTCCAGCCCGGCAACTCTTCCTCCAGTTCCCCACTTATGGTTGCCGCCGCCCCAGGAATCACCAGGGTTCTATGATTAATCTTCTCCTCAATCCCGCACTTTTTCACAAAAGGTGCAATGGCATCTGCTACGAACTTACCTGCAGCCCAGCCGGTAAGAACCGAAAGCCCCTCTGTATCTTTTATCAACATCCAGCAAGGTACCCTGCTCGATTCAACCTCACCTGAAACAATAAAGTAAGTGAGAGAAAAATTTGAAGTAATAATGAGTGGGGAATCTTTGGTAGGATTGTTTATCTCGTAAATACCTTCGGTGGTTGCCATAGGCCGCTGGGGATCGGTATAGAGGTTCATCCTCTCCACCAAAAGGGGAAAGAGCGAATGCCCTTGAAGATCAGACAGTACAATGATACCCGCATACTTTGCCACCAGTGTGCCTGCAATTAAGGTCTCTTTCATAGGATTGCCGGTCATTTCACAGGGAAAGGTGATAGTGGGAAATCCCAGGGGGCGGAAGTTATTAAGGGCTGACCTTCGAGCGGCCACCTGGTCTTCCAAGAGCTGCTTTAAGTCACGTGCACCCGAGTCAATCACCAGATCCTTGAGGCCCATCTCTGTAAGCTTGCCGGTAAGGGTGGCAACTTCATCAAGGCTATCTCCCCGGACCGTCAGAGGACAATTCTTCTCTTTGGCAAGATTTCCTAAAGACTCAACGTTTCCCTTGTCAGCGGCATAGAGAAGTGGTTTGTCCTCAGCACAGTGGTTGAGAGCAGCAGCTAAAACCTCAACGTCTGATGACATTAAGATAAATTTCTTCACACCAGCCCTTTTAGCCTTCTTAACCAGTGCCTCCATTTTGGAGGCATCACCATTTTCTGACTTTATGGCGACAAGATCAGGCTTTAAGATGAGACCCACTCTTTCATATTCCAAACTTGAATAGCTCTTTAACCGCGAGTCAACTTCCTCATCGCTCATGGTATCCGTTATTTGTACCGCAATGCCCGGAGGGTTGATGAAGGTTTTTTCATGTCTAAACAGTACGGTTTCACCCCCCACTTTAAAGACATCCTCGCCAGACCCAATACTCACCACCCTGATAGGAGGGGCTGATGCCTCTTCTAATTTTTCCTTCGCCTCATCCGAGACGTAGGGACAGGCAGCCAACTCAATCTGCCTGGCGGCAAGCTTCATGGCAAAGGCTAAACAGGTGGGTATACCACACTCACCACAGTTGGTCTTCGGTAAAAATTTGAAAATATCAATCCCAGTAAGTGCCATTCCATCCTCCCCTGAAAAATCATATGTTCATTACTGACAGTACAGTTTAATCGTTGCGCGGAGCATAGCGACTCAGAAATTTCGCTCATGATTTCAAAATGAGATTGCTTCGCTTTGCTCGCAATGACTGTTCGGTGCCCTGTTAAATATTAATTGAATGTTCTTATCGTTCCTTCTTTGAATCTATACTATAGGATCCATTGAAAGGGCAGGGTGTCCCTTCTCTTTCAAAAAGGGCATAATTTCATCTTCAGTCACACCCACGGTTTCATCAGCAATCATATCAACAAATCCCTTTATCCCTTCCTCCTCACCCCGCTTCTCAAGTTTTTCTCTGAGCTCTTCTTTTAAATGTTTGGGCATCCATACCAGTCTTTTGATCCCCCCGTCGGCCCTGACAAATTTCTGAGAACCAATATAATGTTTGCTGTGTCCTATAAAACCCGGCGTTACATTGCCACCGCCCACGGAACCAGCCAGGGAGGTAAACTTCATCCCACAGGGTGTAGTATCTCCACGGAAGTCACGATCCACTGTCATCACCCCATTACACTTGCTCAATACCGCAGCAATACACTCAAAACATCCGCAAGAGGTCATGGGATTTTGCAGAATGGAATAGGCACTAACGTCCGTCACATTCCCCCTGGACGCATTGGAAACAAACTCATTAACACCTTTCCACTTACCAAACAACGGGTCAATCACTTCTCCCTTTTGAATAGGCTGATTAGGACCAGTGGGGTTAATCTCATTTGATGCCTTGCAGTCGAGCCAGTTATAGGCACCACAGAGTCCTGTCCTCTCCGGGGTTACTACACACACATGAGAAGGGGCAAAAGACTGACAAAGGGTACAGGAATAGTAGGTCTCTTCATCTTCGTCTGTCATGCCGGCAACCCGCTCGTCACGTGTCTTGAAGACCTCCCGTGCTTTTTTGGTAATCTCCTGCACCTTATCTTCCTCGGTATAGAGGGTAACCTGAACTTTATCAAGGATGCTGCCAAAGTCTTTGTGATACATGGCATGAATAATCGTTCCCATATCCTTTAAGGTAAACCCTTTCTCCACCGCCTGTTTAGCTATCCTTATCCAGGCAATATCCCTCTGGCCTATATGCATAGTACCCTGGGCATAGTTGATCAGGTGGTGAATCTGACGTTCTAAAATGGGAAGGAAATCTTCCTGCAGCTTACGGCCGGCAATTTCTACAAAGATGCCAAGAGGCAACCTGCTTTTTGCTGGAACATCTTTAAGCTCAGGGCCTATTACCTCTATCTTGCCATCCTCTACCTCGGACATCTCCTTCATCTCTGAGAACTCAATCATCTGAGTTCTCCCGCCACCACACTCGAGATAGATATCATCACCCCGCACCCGCTCACCCTCGAAGGCAGGACCGTAGGCAACCGGAATAGGAACCTCTGTTACGGTAACCTTCAATCCTCTTACCTCTATCGCCTTGGAGACCATCTGGTCATGAGGAATGTTAGATACCACATGCTCATAGGTGCAAATACCGGTGGGCAGCACTTCTGGGATGGGTGTGTCCGCAATGGTGGGGAAGCCAAAGTTGATAGCACCCGCTGCATTTGCATACCACTCATCGGTAACAAAACCCATTGCCATTACAAAAGCAAAGATACGATCCTTATTATAGATGAGTATCTTGCGATAATCTCCCGGTTCAATCCCTCCAAAAGACATGGCAGCACGAGTAGCAAACCCCAGAGCATAAACTGCAGCAGAGATATCAGGGCCAAAAGAGACCAGTCGGGTTCCCCAGCCAACCTGAACGCCAGCTTCCACTAATTGTTCAGAAAAACGTTCTCCTCCGTTTTCCGCACACATAAATACATAGAGGTTTTTCTTCTGCAGCTCCAGGGCAATTTTAGCTGCAATCTCAGGGTTGGGAGCAGCACCCGCTATAGCAGCAAAGCCCGGGGCGGTGCCGTCAACAAACTCCACTCCCCTTTTCCTTAAGATAACATCGTCGGCAGCGCCCAACCATATCTTGCTGTCTTCTACGTCCTCTCCCTGTAGATAAAACTCCGGCTCTTCAAGATAGCGGATTGCCTCACCAATCTCCTCAGCAAAAAGCGTTGCCATCCCTGCATCGAGTGCAGGAGCCAGGAAAGGAAGATGAACCCCCTCTTTAACCGGTGCGGGAATGAGTTGCTGACATTTGAGTAACACTTTGGCACAATCACCCAGTGTTTCAACCGGAATCCCAAGCATGCCGTAGATGATTGGCAAGTAGTAACCTGTATTGGGAAAACCTATCTTTTGATCAGGCCCGTGTTTTTCCACGGCATTTTTATAATTGTCGAGCACCCTGTTATAAATCTTATGCGCTCCCCGAATAGCTGCTGAAGCAATAATCTTAGACACTTTTATCCTCCTTTTAACAGGTTATAAATTAATATCTACAAGGTCTTTAGCCTCTTGTCTCCCAGTATTTTAAGCTAGGCACTTTCCAAATCACGTCGCATTTCCATATCAAAGAGTACGCGCTCACGTGCCT
>CBDTTR010000210.1:0-4328 GCA_965363405.1 uncultured bacterium
GACAAAAGTGGCGAACGGCACGCTTAAGCAGGTCAGAGCGCTACGGATAATCCGCATTACTGCACATGGCAAGATTTGACGCTTCGGAACAAGGACCTGGAACCGATACT
The DNA here is from genome assembly GCA_965363405.1 of uncultured bacterium. Classification (GTDB taxonomy): domain Bacteria; phylum Desulfobacterota; class WTBG01; order WTBG01; family WTBG01; genus WTBG01. The sequence continues at coordinate 111 of CBDTTR010000210.1, forward strand.
TAATCTTGAAGCTGTACCGTCCACCAAAAAAAGTTTATGAATATCCCTTGAGTTTGTCAAGTGATACGTGTGGCAGTGTTACACTTTCTTTTCTGCTTTTTCTTTGTTCTCCTCTCCTTATTAATTATCCGCAGAAAGTAGAAATCACCTGCCGTACGAGGGCTTTGAATGTCTGCAGACTTAAATGTAAAGGCACAAATTTACCTAACGGCAAAAATACCTTTCCTGAGCAAAGTCGAAGGGCCAAGTGGATTGAGATGTTAGGTTTTTATAAACTTTATATCATGTTCAGTAAACAATGCCATCAAAAATGTGAGGAGGAGAGCATTTTTGTTCCTGCTAAACGTTTAGTAACAATAGGGTTTTTAAAATCAGTGAGTTGTGGTATTATAAAAATATAGGGGGCAGGGCGTAGGAGAAATGAGTTTCGGGTTGCGAGTTACGTGTTAAGAAAGATATTTGAGATGTATTCTGCGTTGATCGGGGGAAATCAGCGTCCTAATTTGAAAGGAATTTGATGTTTGTAGGGAAGATTAAAAAGACTATAAAAAAATACCGCATGTTGGAATCCGGGGACAGGGTGATTGTGGGTGTCTCTGGCGGGCCGGATTCGATGGCACTCCTTTATGTGTTAAACCTTATAAAAAAGGATTATAATCTGGCACTGAAAGTTGCCCACTTAAACCATGGTTTCAGGGGCAAGGAAGCACAAAGGGAAGCGCAGTTTGTTGAAGAGATGGCACAAAAACTTGAGCTGCCTTTTGAAGTAAAAACCTTTGATGTTCCAGCTTATAAAAGGGAAAATTCACTTTCTTCTCAAGAGGCTGCCAGAGTAATCCGATATCGGTTTTTAGAGGATGTAAAGGAACGATTTCATGCTTCAAAAATTGCACTGGGGCATAATGCTGATGATCAGGCTGAAACCATGATGATGTGGCTGTTGAGAGGCACTGGACTAAAGGGATTAGGCGGCATGCCACCTGTGAGGGAAGGTGTGATTATAAGACCATTGATTGAAACTACCAGGGAAGAGATCGAGGCATTCCTAGAAAAAAACGAGATACCTTTTGTTATGGATAGTTCTAATCAAAAGAATCAATACTTGAGAAACAAACTGCGACATGAGCTATTTCCCTTATTAAGGGAGAACTATAACCCTCAACTGGTGAAAAACCTGGTTCAAACGGCTTCAGTTTTAAGGACGGAAGATGAGTATTTGGAAAGTATAGCTGGAGATGCACTTAAAAAGATATTGCTATCAAAGGATGGAGAGTCACTGGCTATTGACAATAAAGGCCTTTTATCTCTGCCTTTAGCCATTCAGTTTAGGTGCTTGAGGGGTGCACTTGAGCAGATTAAAGGGGATTTAAGAAGAATTACCTCTACACACCTCTATGATATTATTAAGATTGTTTGTAATGATATGCCCAACAAGCTGTTAAAGCTACCCCAAGGGATCATGGTGGAGAAATCGTATAATAATTTAATTATAAAACTTTACCAAGCTTCTCCATCCCCTTTTCGCTATCAATTTACATCCATTCCTGATCGGGTTATAATTGAAGAGATTGGAAAGGAGATGAAATTTGAGATTGTGGAAGGATATGACCATACCATTCCCAAAAAGGACTCTCACATAGCATATCTTGATGGTGGGAAGATTTTAATGCCTCTTACTATACGAAATACTAAACCTGGGGACAGGTTTCAGCCGTTGGGTATGAAGGGTGAAAAGAAGATTAAGGACTTCTTTATTGATGAGAAAGTACCTCTTAAAGAAAGAAAACTAGTTCCCCTGGTCTTCTTTGGTGATCTTCTGGGTTGGGTAGGTGGCATGAGAATTAATCACCGATTAAGGGTTGCGGGGAAAACCAGAGAAATTCTTAAAATTGAAATCAACGAATAAAAGGGGGACAGGATTCAGGAAGCAGGGTGTAGAAATTGCGGATTTAAGGTTAATTTTTTAGACAATTCGTTTGCTGATTTATGTTGTTTGTGGTAGAATTATTAAAAAGTATGTAATTTACTAACTCAAAAGAGGTGCACATTGAATCGTCTTAATAAAAATATTGCTCTATGGCTGGGTGTGGTACTTGTCTTTGTCCTCTTGATTAATTTATTTAGTCAGCCGAGAGCAAGGCGGGACCAGGTCAACTTTTCAGAGTTTCTTGACCTCCTTAAAAAGGGTGAGGTGAGCGAGGTACTTATCCAGGGAGATAATGTTCAGGGTACGTTACTTAACGGTAGACAATTTAAAACTTACAACCCCGGGTATGCCAAACTGATTGAGGATTTAAGAGAAAAAGATGTGATTATTACTGGAGAGGAAGAAAAGCAATCACCATGGATTACCATCATGATCAGTTGGTTCCCTATGATTATAATCATAGGCATATGGATATTCTTGATGAGGCAGATGCAGGCTGGTGGTGGGAAGGCCATGTCATTTGGCAAAAGCAGAGCCAAATTATTAACTGAGCAACAGCAGAAATTTACTTTCGAGGATGTAGCTGGCATTGATGAGGCAAAGGAGGAGCTGGAAGAGATTATTGAGTTTCTCAAAGACCCCAAGAAATTTACTGTACTTGGTGGGAGGATTCCTAAGGGTGTTATTTTGATGGGTGCCCCGGGGACAGGTAAGACTCTGCTCGCTCGAGCAATAGCCGGTGAAGCTGGTGTACCATTTTTCAGCATTAGTGGATCGGATTTTGTAGAAATGTTTGTAGGGGTTGGAGCCTCAAGGGTCAGAGATCTCTTTATGCAGGGCAAAAAGAATGCCCCTTGTATTGTATTTATTGATGAAATTGATGCAGTAGGGAGACATCGAGGTGCAGGGCTTGGTGGTGGTCACGATGAGAGGGAGCAGACCCTGAACCAGTTACTGGTTGAGATGGATGGTTTTGAATCCAATGAAGGAGTAATTTTGATAGCTGCTACTAATCGTCCGGATGTATTGGATCCTGCTTTATTGCGTCCTGGAAGATTTGATCGCCGAGTAGTTGTTCCACTGCCAGATATCAAAGGTCGCACGGGTATTTTGAAAGTACATAGCAAGAATAAGCCTTTAGCAGATGATGTGAATTTAGAAACGCTGGCTAAGGGGACCCCGGGTTTTTGTGGTGCAGATCTGTCTAATCTGGTCAACGAAGCAGCTTTAATGGCAGCTCGTAAAGAAAAAAAGAAGATTGATAGATCAGACTTTGAAGTGGCCAAGGATAAGGTATTAATGGGTGTTGAACGCAAGAGTATGATTATCAGCCCAGAGGACAAGGAAAATACGGCTTATCATGAAATCGGACATGTACTGGTTGCCAAGTTAATACCTGGAACTGACCCCATTCATAAAGTAACCATCGTTCCTCGTGGATGGTCTTTGGGGCAGACGCATTACTTACCGGACGAGAGACATACAAGACATAAAGAATTTCTACTTAGTGAAGTTGCTGTATTGCTGGGTGGAAGAGCAGCAGAAGAGATTGTCAAGAAAGATGTAAGTACCGGTGCGGGTAATGATTTGGAAAGAGCAACAGATTTGGCTAGAAAGATGGTTTGTGAGTGGGGGATGAGTGAAAAGTTAGGTCCTATTACTTTTGGAAAAAAGGAGGAACAGATTTTCTTGGGTCGCGAAATTGCTCAACATCGTGATTATAGCGAACATACTGCTGTTACAATTGATGAAGAAGTAAGAATAATTGTTGTGGAGAACTTTGAACGAGCGAAGAAGCTGCTCATTGAGAATCAAGATATATTGCATCGACTTGCAAAAGAACTTCTTGATAGGGAAGTTTTAGATAACAATGAAATAGAAGAAATTATGGGCGAGTTTAGCCCTGTTGGCGAAGGATCTGATAAGAAGGTAAGAAAACTGCATAGTTAGATTCACTTTCCCTTGAAGGTTTACTAGTTTGGGAAATAGCCTTCACGTTTTTCCAGCCCTTTATACTTACCATCAGAAAGTTGAAAAAGATGATCTCAAAGCCTCTTATAGTGTGTCGATGGCAATCCTCAGATAGATATATTGTGATGTCGAATGAGAGGGATTAGGTGATTACCCTGCGAGATTACCTTTAGTATGAATGACAGAAGCAATCCAATGAGATTGTTTCGCTATCGCTCGCAATGACAAGCTATTGAGTGTCATCCTATTTAATCGTTCATTATAGTAAGGAGTGCCAGGTGCAAGAAAGCCAGATCTTAAGATGTGGAAACCAGACATTT
>CBDTTR010000211.1:0-4299 GCA_965363405.1 uncultured bacterium
TTAAAAATAATGGATTCTAGATACTGGGTAAAAAAACGGACTGGATATATGCATCTAATATTCAGCACCCAACAATCATGAGGAAAACCATAAAACCAATTCTATTCCTATCTAATCAAGGGCAACAGTTCATCGATTATAGCCTTTATCCCTGCCTTGAATAACGTATCTTCCTTCATTGCCTTAACCATCATGGGACTCCACTGGTAGTAAAGTTTGATTAGTGCCTGACCTTCAGGGGTTTTTCTGAGTACGTTATCCCTGAAATGTCTTAAGCATTCCGTTTCTTTCGCATATTCACCATAGATTTCTATGACGGAACAGTCAGGAAGAATTTGGGATTTGAAGTCTATCACCACAGGTTCACCATAAATATCCAGATACTCTTGAGGCATTCCCAGGGTGTAGTATACCTTGTCGGCAGTAAAGATGTTGGTTAATACCGTGCCGGTGCTCGAACCACTTCTGGAAATGGTGTTATTATCAGGCTCACCGTCTCCATGGTCACTGAGGATTGTCCAGCAGGTTTCAAGGTCGTAGGTGTCATATGACGGCAAAATTTCCAGGAGCCTATCAAGCCTGAGAAAGGAAGATTCGTAGTAGTACTCCGGATCGTCACGAAAGTCTTCATCAAAGTGATTGGTGGTGGCAATGTAATTAACCCCCGGCTTTAACTCTTTCTCATATGTGACCTTGACCTTCTCTGAACGCACCTGAATCTTTGCCATGGAAGAATCCTTAAAATCTACCAGCAGGAAGATTGCCCCGCCATGTCCATAGTTATTCCCGTTGTCTATGAAATCTGTGAAATATTCAGTTGCCTCTTCCAAGGTTGAGGCCTTTTCCATAACATAGCGGACCATAAACAGAACCGGCAATCCTATGGTGGCATTTACGTTGGGATTGCCAACATTGTAGGTTATTCCCAACCCCTTATCATTAAGACCAAGTCCCACATCCACGAAAGCAGGAGAAAACAGGTGTATATAGGAGTTGTCACCATTGTTCGGCTCAAAGTACATTGCTGCACCGAAGTGCTCGTTGCCTTTTTGGTTATCCGTATTGTGGCATAAAAAGGTTCCTGCTTCCGATGCAACAGCAAAAGCCGTACAACCAGGTAGCTCTGTTGATGCACCAGCCGTGTCAGCTATCTTCAGTGCATTAAGGAAAAGACTGCCAACCACAACAATATCCCAGGATGTCTCGTAGGAGAAAGGCCTCACTTCAGTCAGACCAAACGCCATTCCCTGCATGTGTGCTTTAATGCTATCAGGAATGATATCTTCAATGGCATCATAATAGCCTTGTGCTACTTGAGAGTTTACTCCGAGAATCGAAAAGACATCGGCTACATAAATGATGATATCAGGAAACGTATGAGCCACCTGCCGTCCCATTTCTTCATAGCTTCCTTTAAAGGAGTAAAACCGGTTAAACATAGGGATATTGTTGGTGCACACGTCCCCTTTGCCATCCCCATCACTGTCCTTCTGGTCCGGATTGGGCACCGAATAACAGTTGTCTTCCCTGTCACAAAGTCCATCTCCATCCGTGTCATAATTACCATTGCCCTCACAAAAATCACAGGCATCCCCAAAGCCGTCCGGGTCATTATCTTCCTGATCCATGCTGCAAAATCCACCGCTTCCACACTCTTCATTACTCGTACAGGGGTTGTCTGCATCACCTGCTGTACAAGTGCCAAGCAGAGGGCCATTTGGTATCCCGGGGCAGTTGTCATTCTGGTTTTCTATCCCGTCACCATCTCTATCTGCTGCAAAAACATAACTGGGTATAAAACATAGTAGTGTAAGGGTCAAAAAAATGAGAGTTGGTTTTCTTGATAACTTGTTGTTCATGTGAATCCTCCTCTTCCCTGAAAGCGGTTTGTACGAATGGAAAAAGCATCCATCCATTCCTTTTGTGAATGTATTTGAAATATATATACAAGAATTATAGCACTTGAATTGACCGAAAGTCAAATGTAGCGGATTATTTAATGATGCATTAATAGTTATTAATGGCCATCTGTTTTTGCCTAAAGGATTTTTTGTCTCTTTCGATAGGATACGCATGAAAAAGTGATAGAGTCTTATCCGAATTGTATCTGCGTGTTAATCCGGGACAAGGCTACTGCTCATAACCTGTTTGACATATTCAAAGGATTAGATTAATATAAAAAGAGCGAAAGATTTACACCAAATTATTATCTTGTTATCTGTGAGAAGAAGGTGAGGAAGAAAGCTTTAACCTTTTTTGGGATGGTATTTTTTATATTCTCTTTATACTGCCCCCTGGTATACGCTCTATTAAAAGTTACTGATGTCAGGTACTGGACTGCCCCTGACCACACCCGAATAGTGGTTGATAGTGATCAACCGATTTCCTATAAAACCCTGGAACTGAAAGGCCCTTCAAGATTTGTAGTCGATATAAAAGGAGCAAAAGCCACTTTTGCTCATCGGGAAATAAAAGTAGAGGATTCAGTGGTTCATCGTATTAGGGTTGGTCAGTTTGACCGTAAGATGCTGCGTTTAGTAATCGATCTGGTAAAGCCTTCCCAATCAAACGTATTTACTTTAAAAAAATATTTAGATAAACCGGATCGATTAGTAATCGATCTTTATAGGACAGATCTGGCTGAAAAGGAAAAAAAAGCACGATTGGATCAAAAGAGCAAAGAATACAGGATCATCGTTATAGATCCAGGTCATGGGGGGGAAGATGGAGGAGCTGTTGGTTACAGGAAAATTCGTGAAAAAGATATTGTCTTATCCCTGGCAAAGAGATTGAAGAAATCTATTAATGAAAGGGGAGGATTCAAAGCCTTTTTAACCAGAGATGGTGATTACTTTGTCCCCCTGGAAAAGAGGGTAGAAATAGCACGAGAGTATAGCGCGGATCTTTTCATCAGCCTGCACACAGATGCAAATTTTAGTAAGAGTGTAAGAGGATCATCGGTTTACTGCTTGTCAATCAAGGGAGCCAGCGATGAGGCAACTAAACTGCTGGCAGAGAGAGAAAATGCTTCTGACTTTATTGGTGGAGTTTCGTATGCAAGTGATAAAGACCTCGATTCCATACTCATTGATTTGGTGCAAACTCGGACTATTAACGATAGCCTCCGTTTTGGTGGAATGGTTTTGAACACAATGGGAAAGACACACAAGATTAAGTTTAGTCAACCAAAGCAGGCTGGGTTTGCAGTGCTCAAGGCAACTGAAATACCTTCCATCCTCGTTGAGACAGGCTTTATCAGTAATCCTGATGATGCAAAGTTGCTCAAGAGTATATCATTCCAACAAAAGCTGGCCAGCAATTTATCAGCAGTTAGCTTTGATTTCTTGAGAATGTTAGCCAGGAGGGATGGAGTTGTAATTGCAAGTAGCAGTGCAAAAAGAGGTAAAGAGGTACACCTGGTTAAACCAAAAGAGACCCTGTGGCAAATAGCAAAGGATTATGATACTACGGTAGATGAACTGATAAAATTGAACAAACTGAAAAGGGCAGACAAAATTAATGTGGGCAAGAAACTCTTATTACCCCGTTGATCAAAGCTGTTGTACAGAAGAGAGGCAGAAGATATGTTGATAGAAATGAAAGTAAAGAATTTGGCATTTGATCTGTCAAAAAGTGGAGCAATGGTGTTTCTGGAGGAGATAAATGGCAAGAGGGTCTTACCTATCTGGATTGGTATTTTCGAAGCTAATGCCATTGCCCTGGAACTGCGTAAAATTAGCACGGCTCGTCCCATGACTCATGATTTAATTTTAAATATTATTAAAGGCCTTGAAGCAGAAGCAACAAAAGTAGTGGTAACCGAATTAAAAGATAACACCTTTTATGCTATCATTCATATTAATCTTAGGGAAGGGGAGGTAGAGATTGACTCTCGTCCCAGTGATGCTATTGCTGTTGCTTTAAGAGTAGGTACTCCTATTTATGTGGCAGAGGAAGTAATCAACCAGGCCGGCCGTTCTGAAGAAACCAAAGAAAGTAATAAAACAGAGGGATTTATGGAATGGTTGGAAAAACTAGACCCTGACGATTTCAAGTATAAAATGTAGTCTTCTGCATTCATCATATTCTCTCTCTAACGCCATTCTTTTCCCTTAGTACTAACAACAGTGGTAATCTTCTATTTGCAAGAGTATTGTAATCCCTCTGTTGAACTTTTTTCTGTTTTCCAGTATTCTTATCTTGAATGAAATAGGAAACCACAGAGCACACAGCGCAGCAGAGCGGCAACCAAAACAAATATAACCACGAAGAACACGAAGAATGAAACTAGACTTATCA